>JAFZAR010000344.1 GCA_017557085.1 Verrucomicrobiota bacterium
AAGCCAATACAGTACCATTCATTTCATCCCGCGGCAGAGATGCGTCAGCATCCAGATCTTCTGCTTCTAATATCCCTTTGTGAAGACGGATTCTATCCAGTTTCCCATCAAAGAGACAATATCCCCCACTATTCGCAGCCCCAATGAACAAGACATTATCGACATAATCTTTAGGATACGATGCCGTCTTCACAGTCTCAACAAATTTTCCATTTTTATAAAAATCAAAGCCAACACCTGGAGTCCATGTACAAGCCAGGTGTGTCCATGTTCCCACTTCAAGCTTAATAGATGAATCCACATCTACAATTCCCAGGAATGTTGCTTCAAAAACACCATTCCAATTCAAACCAAATTTAAGCGTATTTCCCAGACGGAAGAAATCACGAGGTTCATTTCCTTCTTTTTCCATCCATACCCAGCCTTCCCAGGTAAAAGCAGATTCCAAACCCAGTGGTTCATTCTCAAACCAACCACTCAGCCAATTCCCGCTTTGTATCGAAACAGAATGATCGCCGTTTATACCTGATGGAGAATCACTGGAAATCATCCCCTCTTTTGCTTCTCCCGCATCACCTAAATCAGCAATGATGCCATTAACGGTATCGGTGGATGTTTTACCGGAACCTTCATTGAATTGGAAATCCAAAATAAGCTGAGAACCACCAGCGTTCATTACTTTTAGTACAGCGGATTCACTTCTTACACTGCCTCTTGCATTGGTGACCGTTACGGAATAACTTGCAGCATCCGAGGTTTTAACATTATTAATGGTATAGGTAGAAGCCGTTGCACCTTCAATATTCACACCATTCTTCTTCCACTGATATGAAAGGATTTCACTTCCAGTCGCAGTAACTGAAAAACTAACAGAATCACCTTGTCGGACTGTTTGTCCTACCGGCTGTGTTACGATTGATGGTGCAATGAGAGAAGAGTCGATCTTAACAAGTTTTGTGATCGTCTTAGATATTCCATCTTCCACATAAGAAGCCGTGATAGATACCGATCCTTCAGCTAATGCTGTCAACAAACCGTTTTGATCGATTGTTGCGTATGTCGTGGGCTCAGCACTCCATTGTGGATTCACTAACCTGGATGTACCATCGTTATATATGGCTGTACAGGTATAGGTTGCCGTTTTCCCTTCCACTACAACAGAATCCCCACCAATACTGATATCCTGAAGTTGCAGGATGAAGTTCACAGTTAAATTCAAAGCTTCACTTTCAGCACTGCCGGCTCTGTTGGTCACACTCACGGTATAAACACCCTGATGAGCAACAGCCACATTAGCGATCTCATAACTACTTTCAGTCGCTCCACTAATTGCTAAACCATCCTTATACCACTGATACCTCAAAGGAGTAGAGCCTGTAGCAGTAACACGCAAAGTCAAACTCTCACCGGCTTCAACTGTTAAATTTCCGTTCTCACCCGGTGTGATCTTGCCAATTGTAGGAGCTTCAACAACTCCACCATCATCTGTTCCAGGACTTCCACCTGATAAGGCGCTGACCGTCCAATTTTCTGGAGTACTCCATAACTGATTCTCCGCCTCCACATCCTGAACAACAAGAGAATAGCCACCACGATCTGTCAGCGGATACCACTTATTGGAATAGGTATAACTCAATATCTCCTTTCCACTGGGAGACTTCAATGTGATCAATTCACCCTTACGGGCTAAATTCCCGGAATATCCGCCTAACAGGATGATCCCATTTGTATCATAAAGACTGGAAAAGGCTGTAATATTTTTAGCCAAGACTACATATTCACCAGATTCGAGACGTAACTGTGGGAAGATATAATCAATACCTTTTGCAAAAGAATAACCCTCCAAATTCAATACACCATTTCCTGTATTCTGCAACTCAATCCATGCAAAATCATCTCGTGTTAATCCTTGTTCTGAAGCACCATCTGGCAATTGAGGCGAATACATCATCTCTGTCACCTTCAGGTCATCTTCGTCAGAATAAAGAGTGAAGTCTGCTACAGCAATGGCACTCCATTCACCATTTGAATCCAATGAACGAGCCTTGATAACTGTTCCCGGAGAAACATTCACAATACCTTCTGAAGCATTGCCAACAGCACCGCCAGCAGCACGCAGCTGCATATCAAAATAAAGATCATCACTGGTTGCGCTGCTTTGATGAATCTCAATAGCGATCATATTTTCGCCATTTACCAAATATTTGCTATCGATCTGCCATGAGATATACTCGTTTTCTGCAGAACCGGAAATATCCGTACTTGCCAATGTATCTGCGGTTAAGTAACCAGACGGCATATTATAGTCAAATGCCCTGTAGCCATTGATATATACAATTGCACCATCATCACAATTCAGGTCGAGGATCAACTCAGGAACACTCATTGCTGAAAGCACTGTGAATTTTCTCACAAAATAAGTCGTAATCACTTGATCGGTTCCATTCGCTTTATAACGTGCAACTTCTGTATTGACTCCCTTGACACCAAAACCTAAACGGCCATTGCCCTCTTTCCACCCTTGATGTGTATGGGCCGGTTGATACCAATAAGCAGTACCTTCTCTGGCCGGAGTAGTTCCACCATCATAATATTCCCATGTACTCTCCTTATCTATCAAGATCTGTTCTTCTGAAGTCATAGGTTCCAACTGCTGTGCAGATTTGCTGACAGATCCCCCCGGCAAACGAGGATCCGTTCCATCCGTTGTATAATAAACTGTACCTCCGCCTACTACATAGATTTGTGTATTAGGAGAAATCTCGCCACTTTCCTTTGAAAATGTCGGCATTTCAACTTTGGGATACCAACCTCTGTTCTTCAAGTGTGACACCAAATAACCTGTACGAGGAATGATAAAGTTATTCTTCACCCAATTACATTCCTCCAGCCAGATATCATGATTCATCTTTCCATAAGTTCTATCTACATCCCATGTCCAACGTGCAGATTCCGCGTACATCGCTTTATCCACTTCTTCCTGGCGCTGATTCCAGCGGAAAAGATTGCTGCGCGTACTCATCGCACCATTAGAAGCCAAATAGGTTTGCTGGAATAGATCCACAAAACGCATCTTGTAGTCAGGATGATCCATCAATTTTTGATGCAAGCGGATAGGTGTAAAAGTTGATAAACTGTTCAAATCCCATCCACGGGACGTAATATCATAAGATGCCCCATATTCACGCTTAGCACCCATTGAGTGTTCTGCGTCATGACGATACCAGCTAAATCCACTAGGATTTACCCGGTTATATAGACCGTATAAATTATTAGGTGCGCTTCCTGCTAAATTAAGAGGAGAATCCACATCGGCTGTATAGAAATTATTGAGTACAAACTGGATCAAATTATCTTCATCCAAATACTGGGGTAAATCAGGATTCGGTGTTCCGTCCGGATTCTGTCCTTTGATACGCGTATAATTTGTCGCATATCTTCCAGCAAATCCTTGATTTACTGAAATTTGATATAATTGTGTAAATGCGTCTGCATTTCCATCTGCTGCATCAGCACCGGATTTGATGCAGTCCCAATCACTATTATCCCCGCCCAAATAAGTCTCGGCAAAGTCTGCTTCACTTCGTTCCTGTGTCTGATAAAGTCCCCAATACTGTCCATTGATAAATAAATGATAATAACGACTGCGCGTATAAGGCATTCCGCAATCTCGTTGAGAATCGCGAGGAAATGTCTCCCGAATAAATGTATTGTAGATAGGTGGATTCCCTGCCAGATATGACCAGGCATAATTCTGTGAAGTACGCAAATCCACTTTATCAAACTCATTAGCACCTTCATCTCCAAATAATGGGAACTTTAATTTTCCGCCATATTCAGAACGGAAGAAGAAACGAAAAGAATGCTTAGGATTAGCTGAAGATCTGCTGAATCCGCCACGAATACGAATACCTGCTTCAATCTGGAATTCATCACCTCCATTCGGATCGATCAATTCCAACGATGCCGGGCGCTCCCATGCAATACCATCTCCGCTAGGATTTACATAAATACCAATCTGAGAATCGAACAAGTTCTTTAAATCAGTCACCATGGAAATCGTTCCAATACTTAACATACCTTCGCGCACACCTTCTCCATAGGCTTTGCTGTTCACTACACTCTGATCCATCCCATACACCATTCGATGTGAATTTACCGCGTAAGAGGCTGGCCATCCTGAAGGCGTGTTGGAAGATTGCTTCAGTACCTCATCCAAAAACAACCATGTGCGAGTCGTAACTGGAGAATCAATATGCCCATTTTTCAGCGCGATAGCACGGATATATGTAATCTTACTAATAGAAAGCGGCTTTGTATAAAGAGTAGAAGACTTGGTAGGAACCGTTCCATCGGTAGTATAATAGATAGATGCACCTTCCGTTTCAGTCTCCATCGTCAATTCAAAAGGTGCAGAACGATAGCCGCGAGGTTCACTGAATGTCACTTCACCCACAGGCTCCTGATATCCGGCTCCATTAGCTTTTCCGGGAGTCGGTTCCGGATAATACATTCCCTGTCCATAAGAAATATCACTATATTGCTTAGGATAGGCAGGTTTGATCTCATCAGCAATACTTTCGTCAGCTTTGACTAATGCCAGGTATTCTCCATCTTTGCTCAAACTAAAATTGGCAAAATACTCACCATTCACTCGTGAATCCTTTGCATTGTTATCACAAAAAACGATCAAATAACCTCCTGCAGGAACAAAGGTTCCTTCTGGAAATTGCCACTGAGTCAAATCATTTTCAGAATCCGTTAAATACCAACCACTGATATCCGCTGTTACTGTTCCTTTATTATATAATTCTATCCAATCCAGTCTATCTCCAGATTTAGTTTTAAGCCCGGAACTGTTAGAAGTCAGAAATTCATTGATTACCACGTCACTCTCTGGAAGATTGGTATCAACAGAATAGAACCATGAAGTGGATGGAACTACGAATGCATTCTTATTAGGTGATTTATCATAAATCTTTGCATTGGGATTCCAAGAAACGGTTACCTTCCCATCTTGTTCCTTTTTATCAAACTTGAACAAATACTGACTTGAACTGATTTCATTGAGCAATACCCCAGATTTCCCATCGCATAACAAAGTATCAACAGTCACCCCGCTGACTGGCTCACTAAAAGAGACAATGATACTGGGTGGATCTGATATAACCGAATTCGCTACAGGAGAAACAGAAATAACAGTGGGCGGTGTAAGATCATTTGTCAGCTCTGCTGTCAGCTCCGCGTCTATAGCAAAATCCCCGCTTGTTGTCAGAGAACAATTAAGAGCCTGGATCGTAACAACATTTTCCTCTCCAGCTCTTAAAGCACTGTTGTATTTACTCAAATCAAATGTCTGCCAACTGGCTCTGTTGACAATAGCCGAAGAAACCGCGCTATAAGGTTGTTCACCAGAACCCGCGTTAAAGCGAGCGACTTCTGTTCCATTTATCCAAATAATAAAACCATCATCGCACAAGGCGTTCAAAGAAAGGTTTTCATACGTCCCGGATTTTAATGAAAATTTCTTGCGAAGATACACAGTGGTATAACGATAACGCATATCACTGAGGACTGTCCCGGTAGTGATATTTCCACCAAAATACAATGGGGTTTTCCCTGTCAACCAAGTACTGTCATTGTATGAAACCTCTCTCCACAAACTTGTTGGAGAACTGGGTTCCTGCGTACCCTTAAAATAAGACCACTGACTGCTTCTTGGAATCAGCGTAACTGATTCTGCCAACACAGGCATACTCATTCCCACGCATAACAATCCAGCAACTAACCACTTCTTTAACATAAAATATCTTTCTATTATTACTCTGTTTGCTAAATACGAATTCTAAAAAACAACATATCTTCAGCCAAGTTATTCATATCAATAATAACCTGACCGGATTCTTCACTCCAGGAATCAAACAATTCCCAATTCTCTAAATCACGGGAAGCCTCTACAACAAAAGATTGGATGCCTTCTGTCGAGAAACAAAGATTTCCATTTGCTAAAACTTGGATACTTCCAATCTCAGGCGCCGGGATGGCCTTTTCATGACCAGGATTTCCCCCGATATTTGCGCTGGCTCGCCAATTTTGCGGAGTACTCCAAAGAGATTCCTCCGCGGACGGATTTGTCACTACAAGTGATGCTCCCTGCTGATCCGTATCAGAATACCATTTATTGGAATAAGTAAAAGTAAGGATATTAACACCCTCCGGAGTTTGCAATGATATGGTTTCTCCTTTGCGCGCCAAATTCCCGGAATATCCACTCAGTATGAATACTCCATTAGTTTCATATTGCGACGCAAAAGCTTCCAAATTCTTTGCTAACACAATACGTTCTCCCGCTTTCAAGTTTACATCTGGGAATGTATAAGTAATTCCTTCTGCAAAATGAACTCCCTCCAGCGGTAATATTCCATTCCCGGTATTCTGCAGCTCGATCCATGCTAAATCATCTCTATCCCAACCATGTAATGTTGCTTCTTCTGATACCTTGGCAGCATACATCATCTCCGTCACCTTTAAATCACTATAATCTGCCCAAACTGTGAAATCGGCTTCTCTGATAGCACTCCATTCCCCATTTTTATACGCACGGATCTTCAATACAGGGCTTTCAAAAATTGAAAGCTGCGTATTAGGTAAAACTATGTTAGTTGAACCATTATCTGATGTTACCCAAACAGCTTTTGGATTGATTGATCCTCCTGGCAATCTAGGATCACTTCCATCTGTTGTACAAAAAATACCGTTCTCTGTGCTAATAATCAAAGGATTTTCATTGTTAGGAATATCCCCGGAAGTCCGAGAAAGAACAGGTACATTTACATTCGATAACCATCCCTTAGCAGCTAACTGTGTTTTCAAATATCCTGGATGATTTTTAAAGAATGTTTGACGAACATAATTACATTCTTTGATCCAATCCTCGCGTGTGTAACCATGTCCCCATCGTGCTGATTCCACCACGATCGCATCATCTAATTCCTTCATTCTCTGGTTCCAGCGAAGGATATTCTGAGCTATGCTGAATTCACCATCACTATCAAAAAAGCGCTTTTGAAGTAAATCTATAAAATGCATCTTATAATCAGGATGTTCCATTAATTTCTGATGCAGACGCATAGGATTAAAACGATATTGCTCGTTATAATCCCATCCCTGAGATACTAAATCAAAGGCCTCTCCATACCCCAGATAACGACGTCCTCCTAAACTATGTTCGCCATCATGACGAAACCACTTGAAGCCGCTGGGATTTTCTCGATTGTACAACGCAAACAAATTGTTTCCAAAACCGCCCCACACTGAAATAGGTGAATCCGTATCAGAAGTGACATACACATTGATCATGTATTCCAACAAATTCTCTTCATCTAAATAGACAGGCAGATTCGGATTTACGCTTCCATCAGGATTCATACCTTTCACACGCCAGTAATTTGTTGCATGAGAACCTGCAAAACCTTCCCTAATAGATATCTGATAGAAATTATTGAATGCATCTGACGTGCCTTCGGAAATAATCGTGTGTCGATTGCTGGGTTCTGTTTTTAATAGATCCCAATCTTCTTTCTTTCCACCCAAATAACTCTCCGCATAACTGGTCTCACTTCGTTCCTGAGTTTGATACAATCCCCAGTATTGTCCATTGATATAAAGATGATAATAACGGCTGCGTGTATAAGGCATTCCAACATCTCTTTGTGAATCGCGGCAGAATGTCTCTCTTATAAATGTATCATAAGGAGTTTGTTCATAAGCCCATGAATAGTTCTGTGATGTACGCAGATCAACCTTATCGTATGTAGAAACACCTTCGTCCCCAAAAAGCGGGAAATGGAGTTCCCCTCCATAGCGAGAACGGAAAAAGAACCGAAAAGAATGTTTAGGATTTGAACTAGTACGACTGGCAGCACCGCGAATACGTATCCCGGAGTCAAGCTGGAATTCTTCTCCTCCACTCGGATCGATCAATTCTAAGGATGCAGGTCTCTCCCACTCTTCCCCGTCCTTATCCTGATTGACATAAATCCCTATACCGGCATCAAACAAGTTCTTCAAATCTGTAACCATGGAAATCGTACAGATGTTAGTCAGCCCCATACGAACACTCTTTCCGTATTGAGCTGAATTCACAATACTGGAATTCATCCCATACTCCAGTTTGTGTCCTCTAACGGAATAAGACGCAGGCCATCCTGCTGGTGTTGATTTGGGTTGCTTCAAAACTTCTTCCATAAAAAGCCAAGTGCGTGTGGCCACATTTGAACTCAAATGACCATCTTTGACAGCAATGGCTCGAAGAGTCGTGATCTTATTGATTTGCAAAGGTTCCGTATAGAGTGTAGATGATTTGGTTGGAACTGTACCATCTAAGGTATAATAAATGGAAGCTCCTTCTGTTTCTGAACTTAAGGTCAACTCAAAAGCCGCAGACTTATAACCACGAGGTTCACTGAAAACAACATCACTCACCGGACTCAGATATCCGGCTCCATTTGCTGTACCGGGAGTCGCTTTTGTATAATAAAGTCCCTGTCCATAAGAAACATCTGAACGTTGAGGTGGATAGGATGGACTTATCTCGTCTATGACAGTTTCCCCATCCTGATATACCAATCCTAAATATTCCCCCTCTTTGCTTAAGCTAAAATTGGCATGATAATATCCAGACTGAGATTTTCCTTCAGCAGAACCATCACAAAAAATAATAAGATATTTTCCAGCATCCAATATGACTCCATCTGGAAACTGCCACTTAGTCATATTCTTTTTGGAATCAGTCAAATACCATCCGCCTAAATCCACAGTCTCCGCACCTTGATTATATAATTCAATCCAATCGGAATAAGACCCCGTATTGTCTCTTAAGGTCGTGCTGTTCACAGCCATAATTTCATTGATCACGACATCATATCGTGGCGCATCTAAATTAACATCATAAGTCCATTTCTCTGCAGGCGGCACAAAAAGATTGTGATTCTGAGAGCGGTCACAGATTTTTGTATCCGGATTCCAACTGATGGTTACCACCTCCGATTGAGTTCTTGGCGCAAATTTAAAAATATACTGCTTGGCGCTAACTTCGACCACACTCTCCGCGGGTTCTCCTTCACACAATAAAGAACTATTCTCTACATTAGAAACCGATTCATTGAAAGTTACACTGACATAAGGCGGATTTGCGATCACACGGCCAGCTTCCGGTATTATTTTGGTAGCAATTGGAGGATTTAAGTCATTGGACTGATTGGCTTTCAGAACAAGATCCATTGCAAAATCCCCACTATTCCCCAAACTTAAATTGGCACCCAGAACAGCCACCACATTCTCTTGGGAAGGTTTCAGCACATCGCAGAACTCGCTCAAATCAAATGTCTTCCATTCCGCGACTGTCACCAATTCAGGAGCCAGAGTATCATAATTCAAATTTCCGGTGGGAAGATTCTCGCGTTTCACCTCTATCCCATTGATCCACAAAGCAAAACCATCATCGCACAAGACTTCTGCGGTTAAACTGTCATAATCTCCGTCTTCCAGCACAAAACTCTTTCTCATATAAAGAGTTGAATAATTACCCTTCATATCTGAGAGTTTAGTTCCTACAGTAATGTTGCCACCATAGTAAAAGGGAGCTGTTCCCTTATTCCAAGAGCTGTCATCAAAAGATATTTGCCGCCAAAAAACTGGATGTATGGAAGGAGATTGTGTTCCTTTAAAATATTTCCATTGACTCCCTGCCGACACCAGCGTTACCTGCTCCGCATGCATAGAAAACAGATAACCTAATAAACAACAAACAGTTAATAACAAACTCTTTAAATTCATTTATTTCTTCAGTCTTATTCAACTATTCCGCAAATCGATAATTGAGTTCTGATGTTTTCAATCTCAACACTTATCCCGCAGCAACTTTTATACCAAATTAAGGCATACAAGTCACGCCCAGATCGTTGTTGCCAACAAATCTATTTTAAATATAGCACAAAAAACAATATATACAAAAAAAGCTGTGAACTTTTGATTCTGCTCACAGCTTTTGATTTTTTAAATTTCAGATATTAGATGAACTCTGTACGCCCCGGCATCGGAATAGGAGGCTCTGGCAGTTCCATATCCCAAGCCAAATTTTCAGGCATCAGTTTTTGCTGAGAATTCTTGATGTCATCCCAAGTTAAACGACGACCGGTATAAGCAGACTCACGGCCCATGATCGCCATTAACGTACTATGCATCATCCAGTCACCATCATTCTTGGCCTCTCCTTTACGGATACTGGCAAAGAGTTCATTGTGTTCCTGCTGATACATATCAATACCAGTACGTTTTTCCAGTTTCCACGGATTTTCACCAGTAATTTCTTCTCCGCCAAATGCTTGAATCTTAGCATAGCCTTTTGTACCGATGATATAATCATTATTACCACCACTACAGTTTTCCATCTGGCGGCAGGCCAGGAAACCACGTTCACCACCCTTAAAGTCATAGACAACAAAGAAATGGTCATAGATATTGCCATATTTGCTCTCTATGCGTTGTTGACGTCCACCATGAGCCAAGCAGGAAACAGGATCCTGATCTCCTAAAGCCCAAGACAGCTTATCTACACTGTGGCAAGCCTGTTCCACAATGTGATCTCCGGACATCCATGAGAAATAATACCAGTTTCTCATCTGATAGAACAAATCGCTCCATTCCGGTTGACGAGGATAGCACCACAAAGCACCAGTGTTGTATGTGGAATAAACAGCTGTAACTTTACCGATTTGACCACCCAGCACGCGGTTCATGATCTCACGTTCCGGTGTTCCATAGCGCCAACAGAAACCAGCCACTAGGGATAGATTCTTTTCTTTCGCTTTGTGCGCAGCCGCTAAAGCCTGACGATATCCTGTCGCATCAACCGCCATCGGTTTTTCACAGAAGATATGTTTTCCTTTTTCTACTGCGTATTCCAGATGCAGAGGTCTGAATCCCGGAGGTGTAGTTAAAAGAACAACATCTACATTATCAATAACTTTCTTATAAGCATCCAATCCCACGAACATCGTATCCGGAGTCACTTTGACCTTGGGAGCAAAACGCTCATTTCCTTTTAATTGATCCAGTGCTTGTTTCAGGCGAAAATCAAATACATCGCCCATTGCGACCAATTCCACATTGGGATCGGCATTTAATGCCTGCATCGCTGCGCCCGTTCCACGACCGCCACAGCCTACCAAACCAATTTTCAATGTTCCCGCACTCTCGGCTTTCCCTGTTAATATAAAGGGAGCCTGAGACATAAGTGTTCCTGCTGCAGCAAGCGCACCTGAAGTTTTGATAAATTGTCTACGACTTGTTTTTCCTAAAAGCTTTTCGTTATTCATAAGATCCAATCAGTATCTCACTGTGGTTTAAGGTTACTTTTTAAAGAAGTTTCTGTCAATTCCTAATTCATATTTGCATGAAAAACCTTGTTTTGGATTGCAAAAAAATATCAGTTCTCTAACCTAAAGCGTATGGCGTCAAGGAAACGCGCACAGAGGATAGAGGAAAAAACAATCGAAAAAAGATGGGACATTATCGGGGTAACAGTGGCAGCCTTCGGTCTCATGTTGTTATTTGCGCTTACCACCTATAATAAAGGAGATCTTTCTGCCACATCCCAACAATACGCAAACTGGATCGGTCCCTTCGGAGCCTACCTGGCAAAAGGCTTTTTGTGGACATTTGGACTAGGAGCGTTCTTATTCCCGCTCATTTTTATAGCTTGGGGACTCTCCATTCCAATCTCCCTGCTGCATCATCTGCAGCGTCGTTGGCCATGGATGATCCTCCTAGCCGTAACACTCTGTTGTGGACTGGATATTCATTTTAATCTTTTTCCTCCGCATCTTAGTGAGAACCTCAGCACAATGAGCCCCGGCGGTTTTGTGGGGTACATACTCTACCATTATGTTTTTTTCATTTTTGGAAAAATTGGCGCTACAATCATATTATTAACCCTTTATCTAATCAGTATCATCAGTTTGACAAATGTTAAACTGGATGAGTGGATTGCCCTGGTCATAGAACGTCTTCGCCAGATGCGTGAAGAAGCCGCTCGCAGACACAAAGAAGCTCAAGCCCGCCGTAAAGCCGAAGAGGCTGAACGCAAAAAACAAAAGCAGCTTCTTTTGGAAAATAAGAGAGCTGAACAGGAAGCGGAACGCCTTCGCAAAGAAGAAGAAAAGCGCGCTAAGGAAGAAGAGAAACGTAGAAGAGAAGAAGAGGAAGAAACAGAACGTCTCCGTCAAGAGGAAGAAAAAGCACGTCAAACTGTGGAGGAGCAAGAAGCAGAAATTATTGATGCTGAACTTACTGAAGAGGAAATAGCAGATGAAGAATCAGAAATGGATAAAAATGCTTCAGAAGAAGAAAATGCAGATAATCAAGCTTCATACAAAATCATTGATGCCTATAGCCCGGATAAATTAAAGGAAAGAGAGAATACGTCAGTCCTTCCCTCTGTTCGTGCCACCGAAGACTATAAACTGCCTTCCACTGATCTACTTGAACCAGTTGAACCCCTTTCATTTGAAGGTGAATCTGAGGATGAAATGACTCAGAATGCGGAAGCTATTCGGCAAACTTTAGCAGATTTTAAGATCGAGGTTGAACCCGGTCCTATCACACGCGGCCCAACTATTACATTATATGAATTTATTCCGGCCAGAGGTGTCAGGATGTCCAGGTTCACAGATTTGATCAGCAATATTGCTGCCGCACTCAAGGCTGTTAGCATCAATATATTAGCACCAATCCCAGGAAAAAACTCCGTAGGCATTGAAGTTCCTAATAAAAATAAAGTTCCCGTGATCATACGAGAGCTGTTGGAATCTCAAGAATGGTCTAATACCAAAGCGAGACTGCCCATCGCATTAGGTAAAAACATTTATGGCAAACCAATAATTGCCGATTTGGCTAAAGCTCCTCATCTGCTTGTTGCCGGCAGCACTGGATCCGGTAAATCTGTTTGTATCAACACCATCATCGTTTCACTCCTGTATAAATTCTCGCCAGAACAACTTCGCTTCATCATGGTGGATCCAAAACAAGTTGAGCTACAACAGTATAATAATCTGCCACACATGATCATTCCCGTAGTCACTGATCCCAAGAAAGCGGTTTTGGCTCTTCAATGGTTGGTAAACGAAATGGAAAAACGCTACAAACTGTTTGCTAAAGTGGGTGTTCGCAAAATCGAAGAATTCAACAAACGCATGAGTAAACAGCAAGCGCTATCCCCCACTCCAGATTCGGAAGAAACTGAACAGGAAGAACCGTCTCAACCCATCGAAGAAGAGACGGAGGTTCTTTCCACAGAAGAAGAACATGTGGATATGAACAAAGAAATCTCTGTTCCACGAGACGAGGAAGAAATTCCTGATAAACTGGGATATATCGTCTTGATTGTAGATGAGTTGAATGACCTGATGCTCGTTGCCGGCAAAGAAGTGGAAGAGCAAATCATGCGCATCACTCAGCTGGCACGTGCCGCTGGTATCCACTGTATTATCGCTACACAGCGTCCCAGCGTAAATGTAATCACCGGCGTTATCAAAGCTAACATCCCCGCGAGAATCGGTTTTAAAGTCTCCAATCGCGCAGACTCCAATACCATTTTGGATTGTATCGGTGCCGAAAAGCTTCTGGGGAACGGGGATATGCTTTTTCTGGCTCCTGGAGCAAGTAAGACAGTACGTATCCAAGGCGCCTATGTTTCTGATGATGAGATCAACAACATACTGGATCACATCAAGACTCAAGCACAACCTAATTTCTTTGAGGACTTCATGAAAAAACTGGAACAGCCTTCAAATGAGATGGGTAATGAAGATGATGGTGAAGATGAAGAGCTTATTCAAAAATGTATTGATGTGATCTACTCACAAAACCGCGCCAGCACTTCCATGCTCCAACGAGCTCTGCGACTCGGCTATAACCGTGCCGCGCGTATCATGGATATTCTGGAACGACGAGGCATCGTTGGTCCCAGCCGTGGCTCCAAAGACCGGGAAATCCTACAATAAGCCACGGAAAACTAACAAACGTAAACAAGAAATCCTCAGATGAATCCCTGGGGATTTTTTTTACTTTTATGCCAATAAGGAGTCATGAAACATTCTTAGGTGGATTCATCACAATCAATACCACTGCTGTAACAATCAAAACAAGTCCTATTCCCAAAGAAAGTGTGAATATTTCTCCGAAGATAACCACTCCAATCAACACAGATGTTGTCGGTTCTAACGCACCAAAAACAGCTGTCGTTGTAGGACCTACATAGCGAATCGCCAATGCTGTTGTAAAAAGAGAAAGTACCGTAGGGAAAAAGGCTCCTAAAATCACACAAGTCCATCCTGTAAACGTTGTTAATCGAGATAATGCACTAACAGGATTGGTACAAACAGCCGTAAGTACTAAACCAAACACAAGTGTGTAAAAAGTTAAAGTTTCAAAGGTAAGCTCTTTAAGTCGGGAAACTTTGACCTCAACCAGGTATATAGCGTAAGTGAGTGAACTCATCAGCACAATGAATACTCCAAACAACGTTACCTTCCCTCCGCCACTGCACGATAACACTCCTACCCCCAAAAGCGCAGCCAGAATGCTGGCAATTGTGGAAATCGTTATTTTTTCACGGTACCCAACAACCATAATAGCAGCTACCAAAATCGGATAAACAAATAAGATCGTTGCTGCAATACCAACATCCATCTCCTTATAACTTTGGAAGAGAGTGAGAGAAGATCCACTCATAAAAAATCCGGCAACTATCATCAAAAATAGATATTTTCGAGGCAAAAACAGGGATTTTCCATAAAACAGCATTACCGCTGCCATCATCAGAACCCCAAAAAAATAGCGGCAAAAAACCGCTTCTTCCACAGAAAATCCCAAGTGATAAAGCGGCAATGCAAATAGTGGATTCAAACCATAAAATGCCGCAGCCAACGCTGCATTAAGAATACCCAGCCAACGCTTGTTCATGCAGTCACAATATCTATCACCTCAGGATTCATGGCACATTTTACTCCAATGCCAATTCTTCCACACTCGCTGTTCCAGTTGTACCTAGCTTATGCACCACAATAGAAGCCGCTTTCATGGCAAGCTGCATCGCTTCTGAAACCGAAACTTCACATGACAAAGCCATTGTTAAATTCGCTGTTACTGCATCCCCTGCCCCCACAATATCAATCGGACCGGGACGTAAACAAGCAGGCTCATGAAAAAATCCACCTTCCGGCAATGCAGCACAAATCCCTTTTTCCGCCAATGTAACAAAAACTGGATATTGATTTTTGCGAGCAAGTTCCTCTGTCATTGCACGCACATTTTCAAAACTCTCCACAGTCTGACCGGAAAATTTTCCCAATTCATCACGATTCATTTTAAAGATCATTCTAGGAAAATGCCCCAGCCCCAGACGGCTGTCACCTATGCAAGGAATATGATATTGTCTGCATAACTCAACTGCCCGTTCCAACACATAAGCTCCCAATACTCCAGTCTCCGGTAAATCCACCTGTTCCATGAAAACACAAAAATCGATTTGCTTTATCACAGATTGAAGTCTTTCGATCAAAAGTTCTTGTGT
>JAFZAR010000345.1 GCA_017557085.1 Verrucomicrobiota bacterium
TAGCAATTTCGACATTGTTACCGTGTTTCAGTTTCAGCAAATGCAGCTGCATATCCGGCAGAGCGGATTTATCCTCCATTGAACTGATAATGCTGTCGATCAACTCCAACTGTTCTTTGGATGCCGCGACCATCATCCTGCCGTTCTCGTTATCCGGGAGAAAAACCGCGTCGGCCACGCCCAGATCCGGCTTGGCTTTGATCTGATCCATGTACAAGGTACGAATCCGGTTCATCTGCTCATTGACATTGCGGGACGTGATCCGATAGGTCTTCATCTCACGTTCCTGCTGCATCTCCGCGGTGTCCAATCTTTCTATGATCATCTGGACTTGTTCCAGATCCGATTCTTTCCCATAGAATATAACGGCATTCCGGTTCACATCCATCGTGACATAAGGTCTTACACCACGACTTCTGGGACCTTCCCGATTATAAGTGACATGCTGTACGACCGGATATATATTGCGGACATCCGCCTGTTTCAACCGAAAAATGCGAAGAGAACTTTCGATCGTTCTTTCCTGATCCAGAGTCTCCACGATCTTTTCGATCATGGGCATCTGACTTTGATCAGCCGAAACAAATATGCGTCCAGTGTAATCAGGGATGAACTGAGCGTCTATACCGCCTTTACCCTTGGTGGATTGAACCTGATCCCGATAAAGTCTGCGAACATTCTCCGTAAAATCCCAGACATCATAAACCTTTGTGTTGAAAACACGGATCTCGCGGTTAGAACCGGCACCCACTTCATCAAACTGCGCAATAAGCTTCTCAGCCATTTCCAGATCTTCCGGAGAAGCATAAACATAAATTGAGTGATTCGACCAGTCTTCATCGATCCACAGACGTTCACGAAATCTACTTCTCTGAGTCAGCGCCATCCTTAAAAGTCCGCTTACCATCCCAAGATCACCATCTTTGATCTTGAACTGGCGAAACTCTTTTTCTGATTTGGGCGTTGTCCCGTGAAGGAGTGTAAACAAGTCCTCGATCACCTTCATCTGGGCATCTGTCGCAGAAATCGTTAGTCTGGAATCTTCATAGGACGGCAGAAAAACAGCGTTTACCGCACCTAACTCCGGATTCGATTTCAGATGCTCTCTGTAAAGAGTCATCAAATTTGAATTTAACTCTCTAAATGCAGAATAATCTCTCGTCCTGACATTGAATACCTTGACGGTGCGAGGTTCCCTTTCCTGATCGACATCCAGCGTTTCGATCAGTGTAGCTGCCTGTTGAATATCGTTTGCCGAGCCACAAACAACCAGGCTATTGCTGTGGCCATCTACAAAAACCGAAGGTTGCGGTCCTCCTCTTCGCTTCCCTCTGTATGCGTTCAAATAGTTTCTAATAACACTGGCAAATTCATAAGGATTACCGCCGTCATTGCCCAACGTGTGACCGTGCAGGTGAAAGACTTTTATCCCTGTGCTGCCGCCGGTTTGAAGATCTATTTCTTCAATGATCTTCTTGATCTTTTCCTGTTC
Source organism: Verrucomicrobiota bacterium (assembly GCA_017557085.1). Classification (GTDB taxonomy): domain Bacteria; phylum Verrucomicrobiota; class Verrucomicrobiia; order Limisphaerales; family UBA1412; genus UBA1412. The sequence goes on from JAFZAR010000345.1 coordinate 1,493, forward strand.
CTCATCTGTACCGCAAATAATCACACGTCCTGTATAAGGTTCAGGAATGATGCGGGGCGCATCTGCGCGCTGCTGCATCATCTGTCTGCGGCGTTCCTGAACATTCTTGCCTGCCCACTCACTGCGGTTTTGTTCCATCAACAGCTGCATAGCCAGATTACTGATATGCTGAGGATCCCCCTGCACATCAATAAAACGGATCTGTCGTCCCGTTACCGAAGAAGATTCCACATCCAGATCCTTCACAACTTCGCGTACAGCTTTTAATACACCAGCTTTGCCATTCAGCACCAGACTATTGCTGCGTTCATCCGTCAGCACACGCAAACCAGAGCGACGATCATTGAAGGTAGTTTGGATCAGATTTCCAAGCTCGGCCGCCACAGCGTATTCCAATCGGATGACACAAGTTTCATTCTTTTCCAAATTGGCTAAATCTTCCCCATCTGCGGTCTGATCAGCCGTTCCTGGTTCGTAGGCATCCACTTTATCAATAGCCGCTTGAATCTCGCTCATCAGCTTTTGATTGGCACTCATTACCACCAAACGCTCCAGCTTGGGATCCACGATCAATTTTGCTTTTTGCGGATCATTTTCATTCGGGGCCGCGATACCGCTTACCATTTGGCGCACCATTGTTGCCAACTCTTCAGGAGTCATCCGACGCGGATAGAATATCTTAGTATCCATCTCCAGTTGAGGACGCTCGCCGGCTGTATCCAGTTTCTTGACAGCTTTATCAATAATAGCCAGCTGTTCAGGATCGCCACTGATCACCAACAGGCGGTTCAGCTTGGTATCTACGATCAAACGGGTACGATTGGAAGCCTTTTCGCCCGGTGCGGCAATACCGCTTACGGCTTGATTCAAGAAGTTGGATAACTCTGTCGGTGTGACATATTGAGGATAATACACACGCATTTCTGAATTACCAATGACATTCTCGTTCTCTGTCCAATCTTTATTATCATCAGCACCAGTAGTATCGATCGTATCGACTGCGGACTGGATTTCCGACAATAGTTTCTGATTCGCACTCATCACCACCAGGCGATTCAGCTTGGGATCCACGATCATCTTGGCCTTCTGAGGATCATTTTCATTCGGTGCCGCGATCCCGCTCACCATCTGGCGGATCATAGTAGAAAGTTCCTCCGGGCTCATCTGCCGTGGATAGAAAATCTTTGTATCGGTCACGATTTCCGGTCGTTCACCATCTGTATCCAGTTTTTGAACAACTTTATCAATAATAGCCAACTGCTCCGGATCGCCACTGATGACCAAAAGTCGTCCCTGCTTTTCATCCACGACCAGACGCGCCTTGTTAGATATCCTTTCATCGGGTGCCGCGATACCGCTGACAGACTGCCTGATAAAACCCGCCAACTCCGCCGGTTTGGTGAATTTGGGGTAGTAAATCCGCATATCCGAACTTCCAGCGGTATCATTACCCGCAGAAGCTGAATCCACCTTTTCGATGACTTTTTCAATAGTCTCCATCTGTCCGGCAACCGGTGTGGTAACAATCAACCGATTCAAGCGGCTATCCACGACCAAACGAGCCTTTGTCGCTGCAGCCGCAGGTCCTTCGCCCGGCATCGCTACTCCCGAAACGGTCTGCCGGACCATCGTGGCCAGCTCCGCTGCGCTCATCTCTACGGGATAGAAAATCCTCACATCCGTAGGGGCAACACCTTCCTTGCTCTCAAAGCGGTTGATCAGTTGTTCTGCCAGATCTACACGCTCTGTCGGGCCAAAGACGACCATCGTTCTCGAAGCCTCATCCCACACCGCGGTCACATAATCTTCCGGGCTTGGCGGCAGCGGCATATAAGAATTCTTCTCCTGATTATAGCGGCTTCTTACCGGTGCCGTTGCGATACCGAATGTACGGTTGATCAAATCTGTCAGCACCGGGCCGGACGCACTGACGATATTGAACGTCCGCATCTGACGTTCGGCCTGCGGCGCAACATCTGCCAGTGTCAGCAGCTTCTCGATCCGTTCGATATTCTCTACACGATCCGTCACCAGAATGCCCTTGCCTCTTCCCATGGGGAAAATCGATCCCGCATTGGATAGCATTGTTGTCGTAGATTGCGCGATCTCATTCGGATCCAGATTCTTGAAATTAAGAGCAACCGTTACGATCTCGCCCGGACGCACATCGCCTCTTTCTTCCAGGTTTCTGAGTATCTTGAGCGGAGTCTGCTTCAGTTTGGACAGCGGCATTAAGCGCAAATACCGATCCTGCTCCACCAGAGTCGCATCTTTCATACTCAGGATCAAATTCAGAGTATCCAACGCCTCCTGATAATCATACGGTTCCGGATCCGAATATCTTAAAGTTCCCTCCAGATCGATATCTACCAACAGCGGTTTTCCAGCCATCTGTGCAAAACGCTCCACCACTGTTTTATAAGGTACCCCATCGAATTGGAATCGGATATTCTTTGTATCTGGTTTAGTGTCCGTGCCAGCGGGCTGCGGAGACACAACGGAAACATTCGTTGCCGCATTTGCCGTACCGGAAGCGTTTTGCGCTTTCGCGTAAACCAAACTGGCTACCATGCAGCTTAACAATGTCGAAAGTCTGAGTGCTCTTCTAATTGTCATTGTTTTCTATAAATTCTTTAGGTTTCAGGTCAGAAGGCAGATCTTCCACCTTCATTTGATGTAATTGAGCCAAGGTCGATCCCGGTTCTACTGCCCAATATCCCTCAGCATTCTGTAAAATAACACGACTATCCGAATAAAGGATAGAATTCGGCAGCGGCATTCTCCGATAATCCACTGCCAGCAAAGTCCAGCCTTCGATCTTATCCCCCGGAGTATAGAGGTGAACGGAACCATTTTCGGTATTCATGAGATGGATCTCAACTTTTCCAGCCCATTCTGAAAGAGAAACCACTTTCCATATTCCCGGATTGAATGAAGGCTGATCATTATGTGGTTGATCTTGAGAAGGTGGAGGTTCCTGCGGCTTGGCGGCTTCTTCCGGTCGTTTCACATAAGGGCGGAAGATATCCCTTGCCACGATTCCCTGATACAGCTGGCGTTCAGGCGTTGCCAAATCAGCAACCATAATGTTGGTAACTCCGCTCTTTTTTACGGCATCCGGAACCGGATCCAACACGATCGTCAAATAACGAAACGCGACCTTGACCCAGCCAGGCTGATTCACAGGCGTAAACTTTATTCCATCCAGCTTATGAAAAGCCTGAGAATTTTCCAGCAGATAGAGCAGATCAATGATCTTCTCCAAAGATCCTTCCCCTTGAACAGTCCAGCCGATCTCTTTCGCGCCGCCTTTGCCCACTCGATTTGGCCCCACAGGCGACCTTGTAAAGGCACGGGGATTCAATTCGACCTTCTGAATAACTTCATTCAGAAATTCTCCCATCTCACCATTCACTTGATCGGAATTACCATTGATGATCATTTTTCCCGCGGCAGTCACCTCTTTTTCAGCAATCTTATACTGTTCTTGTTCTTTCTTCATTTTATTCAATTTGAGAACAAGCTGCGCTTTCTGCCGCTTCAATTCCTGTGCTGGTTTGAGTATTGCTCCCTGCACCAGCATAAAGATAATAAAGATACCCACACAGGAAAGTACTGAGATACCTAATATTTTTTCACGACCTTGGATCTGCATCTCTATTGTCCTCCTTTCCGTCTTTGCTGTCCGCCATTTCCTCTTCGCTGCTGTTGCTGCTGTTTAGGATTAACTTGTCCTTCATCCTTTTTCGCCATTTGCTGAGGCTTGGGGTTGGCCTGTTCCTCTGCTTTTTTCATCATTTCCCGCCGTTCCTGCACCGGCATCGTGGATATATCATCCTCCGGGCGCGCAGGCGGCGCGTTCAATGACTCCAGATCCGGAGATTCCTTGCTATTCGGCAACAGCAGTTCAAAAGTCGTTTGAAATGCATAACCACCTTTACCTCCAACAGGAATGATCGCCGGAGACTTCAGCCGGTATCCGGCTTCTCTTAACTGCGCATCCAGTTTGGTAATAACATCGCTGCGGGTCGCACGGACCGAAAGCACGATATTGCTGCGGGAACCTGTTGAAAAACTTGTTACATACAGCTCCTGTGCGCTGGGCAGCAGTGAACTCAATACAGCCAGATGATCCAGCCAGTAGTTTTCGCTCTTCTGCCAGGTGCGCAGAGAAACCGCCTGCAATATGTTCTGTCTCCAAATTGGTTGATTCTTAGAGAGCTTAATTATTTGCTGCTGCACCGCGTCTTTTTCTGCCATTCGCACTTGAATAACATGAGAGCGGATCACAAAAAACATCAAGAACACCAACAATAAAGCCACTATTCCCAAAACCATTTGTTTTGTCTTACCGGAATCGGATATGGACGGCTGCTTGGGATTCAGAAAATCTAGCGAAAGTTTTCCGTTATTCAGCAACTCTGACGCAAATCCCGATGTCAAAACGATATTGGACTCATTCTTGATCACCGCATCCTTAAGCGGGAATGTTTTAGCCGGTGCAAACTCTTCCACCAGGATATCCGAAGAATCCACTTTTTCACGCAGAGCATCCACCAGCCGCTGAGTCTCACTGCCAAAGCGCGTCACATAGATTCTGTTGATCAAACCGTGAAAATCATCCTGTTCATACGAATGGATACAACGCATCGTCTCCATTACCAGCTGTTCCTGCCATTCTTTGAACTGAATCTCTGTATTTCTCGGTCCCAGTGTCGCTTCACGACTGGCAACCAGACGTCCTCCTTTGGAAATGTCAATGGTCACTGTGCTCTTGGCAGCAGAAAGAAGCATCATGGAACCAGATGAAACGGAAGGTGGAACCATGTCAGATAATGCGAACGCACGCGAGGCAGACTCGAACCCCAACGCGATCAGTTTGAACCCGGCGGCTTTGACGATCTCCTGGTAATGATTCACCAGCATTTGCGGCACGACCGCGACAGTCACCTCCAATTGCTTTTGAACTGAACCTTTTCCCTTCTCTTTATCGGCAGCGGTGTCCGGGGGAAGATGTGTTTCGATCGTTCCGTTGATAGAAAAATCAATGACCGCGTCTTCAGGACGAAACGGCAAATCACGTGTAATCTGGAAATGGATCATCGAAGCAACTTCCCCTTCGTTCTCCACACAAGGGATCAGCATCTGCCTCAGCATTACCTCCGATCGGGGAACTCCCAGTACGACATTTCCAGTCGTGATCCTCAGCTCTTTCAACTTTCTGGATAATGCCGCACCAATATCTTTTTCTTTCGGATTTTCGGGCAGTTCCAATTCAAACTCTTCATAACGTGTGAATTTTACAGCTTTAGCTCCAGATCCGATCCCTTTCGAGGCGCAAAGCAGTGTCACCCACCGGTCATCAATATCTAAAACAACAACGGACGAAGGAGCTTTCTTCATTTTAAAAAGTTCCTGCAGCTTTGCCAACGATCCGTTTTTATTGAATTTACCTATCACGCTTTTATTCCTATGCCGCATCTTCCACGGCGTTGTCACTCTCTTCCGTTTCTACCTTAAAAGGCATTCCCAAACGTGTCAAATCTCTCAGCATCAGCGTCCTGGGCTGTCCCTCCGCAGTATCCGCGATCACCTCTAAAACACAATAACGGCCGGAAGGGATCGAATAACCCGCGACATAAAAATGATACTGCCAGGAACGCGTTGTAATGTAAGGATAAATCGCTTGAAACTTCTCTGTATCCAGTGTTCCCTGCTGTATCAGCCAGGCGGGAGTGGTCATCTGATCCGACATCAGACCTTCCCGTGCATCAACGATCGCCTCCGCGTCTGTCTCATCCAAACCGGGAAGCACTTCCAGCACTTCAACCGAAGCGGTATTCACATTGATCAGACCGGGCAAATACTTTTGATCTATCGTTGTACAGTTATCAAAAAGGGTTTCCATTTCCTCATCCGTCAGTTCCACAGAATACTCTTGCTCCGCGCCCTCTTCATTTTGCAGTCGCTCATTCGCGTTCAAAAGCATGGAGAGATTCTGGATCGTTCTGCCATTTCTTTGCATAGCCTCAATGAACGCCTGGGTCTGCTCGGACAATCCCAGCTGACTCAGACTGGAATTCGTACTGTTCAGATTGATCCTCGCCTCACCGGAACTGTTGACGTTCAAATCATAAGAGATCGTTGTCAAACTGTGCCGCAGTCCCATGCCCAAACTGCCCGAAGCGATACCGCTTTGGAACGCGTCTCCCACATCTTCCGAACCGCTGTCAGCTTTCAAATTCATATCCAGATCCCTGCCGTAAAGCGTCTGCACATTATACCCTTTTTCTTTGACAAATGCATCTAAAAATTCAAATTGAGGAGCACTATTCGTACCTGTCAGAGCTGGCAGTTCTTTCTTTGCTTCCGGAGCCTTTTCTGAACTGTCTCCCACATTTCCGTTTTCGCCTGTTTCACTCGAAGCGGCTTCTTCCCCCGTCAAACTGCTATCCTCTTCCATTGAAAAGAGATCTGTATCTAAAGCCGCAAGATCGAAGCCATCGGATGAACTGCTCTTCTCATTTAGCGCGGATAATAAAACAGTCTCTTTTGCCGCGTCTAACACACTCTTGGGCAGGTATTTTAAATTGACTTTACCGGCTTCATCCTCCAGACCGTATGCAATGTTGTCCTCATTCTCCTCGTTTCCATTCCAGTGATAGACCGTAAAATACCACTTGTCGGAACCGTCATCCAAAACCAGTTGTTCTTTAAA
>JAFZAR010000346.1 GCA_017557085.1 Verrucomicrobiota bacterium
ATCTCGCTGCAGCTCCAGTTGACGCATCAGCCATCCACCGGGAATAATACTTCCATTGGGCAGTTTTATCAAACTCTGCGCCTGTAAAGGAGCTTGATTGCTCACATAATAGTTGTTAGATGCCGTTGTCGGGATCGTGTCAACGACCGTAACGGTTGTTTCGGCAGCCTGGCCAGCCAGACAGGAGGCCAGCGCCACAAGTATCATTGTTAATGTTTTTTTCATATTTATGGATATTTTAAATCTATTCTATTACAAACCAAGTACAGTCATTTGCCGGTATCTTTACTTTCAATTCCACGGTATAATCCCGATTGAGTTTATACACCTGGGCTGGGTTCTCCCCTTCGCGGATATTCGCTTCTTCACTCAATCCTGTGTAATAAAGCGGCAAACGGATATTTCTCTCTATGTCCTCATCTAAAGGATTAAACAAAAGAACAAAGCCTTTTTCTTTCTCATTCGGATTCACATGCATAAATCCATCCCAATCCCGTCCATCCGCTTTGCGAAGATGAATGATATCACTGTTCAGAATATTGCGATATTTTTTGTACCAGGAAATCACCTCTTTTACAACAGCTTTTGTCTCATCCGTATCATATAACCTGGGTCCGCGGTAGCAGGCTTGGACAGCAGCGCCATAGTTTTGGATCATGTGCATTCTATACGCGTCCAGGTGTTCTGAAAGAGGTTCCAGTGTTGCGGCAGCACCGCCTCCATGATACTGCACCAATGGAACAAACGTCCAGCAGGCGGAAGCCGGACGATCGTAAGTTCCCATAAAGTTGATCTGTCGCCCATGGATCAGTTGACGGTCACGCGGCAGTGACCAGTTTGTCTCACGATAACCAATCCCCACTTTGGTGGAACCGCTTAAAAGATAAAAGTCAGGCACGTTAATGTATATCCCGTTCTCACACATCCAGCGGTAAAGTTCCGTGATTTTTTGAAATTGCTTCCACTGGGAATCTTCCAGCCCCACATGATAGGTGTGATTAGTTGAAGCACAGACATTTCCGGGGTAGGAACCATCATGCTCGAAAACCGTCATGCCTGTTTTCGTGAAAAAGGTTTTGATCTTATCGAAATAATCATATCCCCAATCACTACAAAGACAGGGTGAACTTCCAAAAATCATTCCTCCTCTTTTCCCGGTTTTGGGATTGATCACATCCACTTCGTCACTGATCCATCTGCTGGACAGCAGCGAATATCCGCCCATCTCTATGCCTTTGCTCTTTGCGTAATCCACAAATTCCTTGAAGTGGTTATAGTATTCTTCCTCGTTTTTTTCCATATCCAATCCGGATCCAAAACTCAGGATGATCATTTCATACCCAACCTCAGCACACTGATCTACAGCTCTCTTCACCACTTCACGATCTGTCGAGGTCAGATGAAGAAATATAGGATTCTCTGTCACCCACGGTGCGATCGTCGTGTACATTCTGCTTTTGAACAAACCCTGCCGCTCCCGATCATCGCTGTCCATCGGCATTTCATAGACATCAACGGAATAAAAAACACTTCCGGGTTCCAAGATCTCACCCGGTC
>JAFZAR010000347.1 GCA_017557085.1 Verrucomicrobiota bacterium
CAAACTGGGGATAAAAGGCAATTCTGAAAAGTCTCCACTCTTTGGTTTGTATTTTAATGCTCTAAGAGATTTCAATTTTTTGCACGACTCGATATTAACCAGTCTTTTGTTAAAATAAAATTCTCGGCATTCCTCCAAATCCGGAAAATTACTGAAATCAACAACATCTTTTCCATTATCTTCGACACTGATTATTTTGAGATTGTGTAATTTATTGATCACATCGTATTGATAACCATAATTATCTATAGATAAACCTTCAAGATAATCCTTCAGGTCATCTAAAAAACTAATATATTTTTATTTGTAAAATAGTTTACTAATTCTAATATGCTTAACATTTTTTTCATACATATATTTCATGCATTCATCTAAACGACTGGAATCTATATTCATCCATTCTTCGGGAGAGCAACTAAATAAATAGTCTTTTGATTCATTATTTTCTTTCATGCTAATTTCCTTTCAGTTTCTTTTTTATATTTAACACCATAACGCCGACCAAATAATGCAGATACTTAAACATTTTAAAAATGAAAGGTCAAGTGTTAATCCCGGAATTGTAATTAGGCACATTGCCTTAAAAAACAAAAAACCCGCGGGATCCCGCGGGCTTGTTTTTCGCAAACAGAAGATTAACGTTTGCTGTATTGGAAACGCTTGCGTGCGCCGGGGTGACCGTATTTCTTGCGTTCCTTCATACGAGGATCGCGAGTGAGGAAACCTTCGGCTTTGAGAAGCGGACGGAAAGTGTTGTCCACTTCGAGCAGAGCGCGGGCAATACCATGACGGATAGCTTCAGCCTGACCGCTCAGACCGCCGCCGCGGACGTTCACAAAAACGTCGTACTTGGACAGAGTCTCAGTGCAGGAGAGAGCCTGGGTCACCAGATTGCGGAGATTATCCAGAGGGAAGTACTCCTTGTACTGGCGGCCGTTGACCGTGATGTTGCCGGAACCGATGCTCATTCTTACGCGAGCGACAGCCGTTTTTCTGCGGCCTGTACCCAAGAAATCAGTATTTTCAGACATATTCTATCTCCTTATTTGGCAGGGGTTAACGTTGAAGGCTTCTGAGCGGTGTGCGGATGTTCCGGACCGCTGTAGATCTTCAGCTTGGTGATGAGTTTCTTCCCCATGCGGTTCTGGGGCAGCATCCCCTTGACCGCATGCCAGATAATCCACTCAGGTTTGGTCTGACGCAGCTTTTTGAGCTTGCGGAAGCTCTCGCCGCCTCTCCATCCGGAGTAGAACATGTATGTTTTTTCGTCCTCTTTCTTACCGGTTACGATCATCTTCTCGGCGTTGATCACGACTACGAAGTCGCCCGTATCCAGGTGCGGGGTGTAAATCGCTTTATTGCGACCCCGGAGTATGTTTGCGATCTGCACGGCCAGGCGGCCCAGCACGACACCACTGGCGTCGATGACCTGCCACTTGCGCTGCTGCAGATAGTCTTTCGGCATGAATGTCTTATTCATTCTTTGATATAAACAGACAACTCTTCCCCTTGATGAAAAGGAGTTTAAGAAGTCCGACCGGTGCTTTTGTTTAATTTGTCGCGCCGGATTTTGTTTTACCACAACGCTTCACGGAAACCGTGAAGCAACTTCTTGCTGAACAAGATGTTGCCATCCGCCAGCACCTTTCGGAGATACGACCCTCTTTCGCTTGATTGGAGAGAGACACCACACAGGGGCTCTCCCGCAGGGAGCCGAACCTCACCGCGGGCATTCTACATCATATCGGCTGAGATGCAAGAGGATAATCTTGGATTTTGAATTTTTAGGTATTGACCATTGAAAACAAAAGGAGTAAATTAGATACGAAACGGCGGTTTCGGAACTGACAGTTTCGGAAACGACGGTTTCGGAAAGGTTCGCTATGATTTTTTTTGATCGCTCAGAAGAGATGGATTCTCTGCAACGGATACGCAGTCTGTCGGAAAAGCAGGCTCAGTTTACCGTTGTGACCGGCAGAAGACGTATTGGAAAAACCTCTTTAGTCCGCAAGGCTTACGAAGAGGAGGAACTGGTCTATTTCTTTGTAGGACGCAAGTCGGAACCGGATTTGTGCGAGGATTTCTGCCGGGAGATCGGGGAGAAGCTGCCCGGCACTTTGATAGGCAGAGTGGACCGGTTCGCGGATATTTTCGAGTCGTTGATGAAGCTCTCCTGCCAGCGTCAGATCACCCTGTTTATTGATGAATTCCAGGAGTTTTTCCGAGTCAACAAGTCAGTTTACAGTGATATGCAGCGACTGTGGGATCTTTATAAAGACCGCTCCCGTATGAATCTGATCGTATGCGGTTCCATCTATTCGCTGATGGATAAGATATTCAAAGACAAGAAAGAACCTCTGTTTGGACGCGTGACGCAGTTTATCGGTGTCTATTCGTTCAAGACCCGTGTACTCAAGGAGATATTGAAATACTACTCACCGGGATACACCTCGGAAGATCTGCTGGCGCTTTACAGCTTTACGGGAGGAGTGCCGAAATATGTAGAGCTGTTGATGGACTCCGGAATGACGAGCAAGTCTCAAATGCTGGATGCTATCGTGAGGCGGGATTCCGTTTTTATTGATGAAGGGAAAGCACTCCTGATCGAGGAATTTGGGAAAGATTACGGCGTTTATTTTTCCATATTGTCCGCGATCGCCCGCGGCAAGAATACCCGCGCCGAGATCGAAGACCTGGTCGGACGGGAGATCGGCGGCTATCTGAC
>JAFZAR010000348.1 GCA_017557085.1 Verrucomicrobiota bacterium
ATAAGCTCTAAAGTCAGATCCCGTCCCACGATCACAGCCATGATAAGCAGCAAAGCACCGGAGACACGAGAGATGTTCAGAAGGGTTTTATGAGAAAATTTGTGCATACGTTTGGCCACTTCATACGCAAGAAACCAGAACCAAGCCAGACAGCCCATACCGACTCCTGTGATATATATACACTTGCTGGTAAAGTGGATATCTACAAATTCATGCGCGATGACCGTGCTGGCCATTGTGATCCAGAAAAGTAAAACTACCGGATTGAGCAGAATGCGTACAAAACCGACCGTAAAAGCGTCCCGTAGATGCAGTTTGTTTTCGATATACTTGGCTCCCAGATTCTTAACTGCAATCCGACGTGCCAGAAGGTAGTTCAGCCCCAGAATGGAAACCAGCAAAAAACTCATCAGTTCCATGATGGCTCGTATCATGTTGGAATCAAACAGATGTGCAAACCCCGTAAAGGCGGTCATGCAGTAGATCAGTTCCATGGTGACCGCACCCACACCAACGGCGAACGCGGAACCGAATCCCATTTTAGCTCCTTCATTCACGATCGTGACATTGATAGGTCCTACGGGGACGGATGTGATCAGTCCGCTGAGAAAACCCGCGAAAAGCGGTTTGAGAATAAAAAGAAGGGATGCGGTGCTAATAACTAAGAATGAACAGGGTTGTTAGAATTATCCGAAGGAGTCTCCGGGGTATCTTCCGCATTTTTCTTAGATTTTTTCTGGTCGAACCAAGTGCGGATCAGTCCGTAAGCCAGGTAACTCATAAAAGTGATCGGCAGCAGGACGGGCAGAACGTGTCTTCTCATTACCATGCATCCTCCGATCACCAGCGCGGCCACTACGATCCATATAAAGGAATTCTTACGGGTGCGTGTACGCAAATTGATGTGTTTAAAGGAAGGATAACGCACATTGCTGACCATCATGTAGGAGAGGAAAACCATGATGAACGGCAGGGAATAACGCCAGTAACCGACTACAAAATCACGATCCTGGAACCAGAGCATGAACAAGGTCAGGGAAGCGACAAGACCGGCTGCCGCGGGAATGGGGAAGCCAACAAAATCTTTGGAAGGTGGTTTGCTGCTGTGCGATGGCAGTGCCGCGACACAGTTAAAGCGAGCCAGTCTGAGCGCACCGCAGACCAGATAGATGGAAGCCACAAACCAGCCGATTTCCGGAGTTTCTCTGAAGACGGGTTCCAGTACGATGCGGTGAACCAGAAATGCCGGAGCCGCGCCAAAAGAAATCAGATCTGCCAGTGAATCCAGTTCCCGGCCAAAGGGGCTTTCTTCACCTCCCATGCGTGCCACGCGACCGTCCAAAGCATCAAAAATGCATGCCAGCAGGATGAAACAAAGAGCCTGACGGATCACTGCCGCGAAGTTGGCGGAAGCAATGTCCGCCTCAACGATTTTTGTAAGTGCCAGAAAACCGCAAAAGAGATTGCCCACCGTCATCAAACTGGGCAGAAAGTAGATTTTAACCTCTTTATTCTCTGCGATTTCTTGTTCGGAACGACGTGCTTCGTTTTCCGGATTTTTTTCTGAACGAAAAGGTCTATATTTCACAGTGATTTTAAAAAGTATAAATGTTATTAGTACTTGGCCAGGATCGTTTCTCCGCCGCGGACTTTATCTCCGGGGCGAACCGCGATATCTGCGTCCAGCGGCAGATAGATATCCACTCTGGAACCGAACTGTATCAGACTGATGCGTTCGCCTTGTTCAACGGTTTCATATTCCTGAACCCAGGGAACGATTCGACGCGCAATCAGTCCGGCAATGAGCCGGATGGATATTTTCCGTCCTTCCGGTGTATGGAAACCGATCAGCAGGTTTTCATTCGTGGCGGAGGATTCCAGTCTCATGGCGTTGACGAACTGTCCGCTGGTATGTTTCATGAACTCCACTTGACCGCTTACGGGTGCGTTTTGAACATGGACATCAAAAATGGAGAGGAATATGGAGACACGTTTACACCGACCGCCGACATATTCAGATTCGGTAGTTTCACCTATAAAGTCCACGGTTCCATGTCCCGGAGAGACGATGATGCCCGGCAGAGAGGGGACAACGGGAGTTGGATCTCGAAAGAAGTAGAGGATGAATCCGCTCAGGAGGATCCACAGAAAAATAACAACACCGGTAATGGCGACGAGAAAGCTGCCTACGGCTTTAGCTATGACACCGCCCGCGATCAGCGCAAAGACGAGAATGATCACTTTCCACAGCATCCTTCTGCCTGCGATATTGGCTTTGCCTGCGTGTTTTTCAGTGTTCATAATTAGTACATCGTTTGATAAAAATTCAACTTGTCCACATCTCCGCCCAGGTTGGGGGATGCCATTGCTTTCAGCTGGAATCCCAGTGAGACTGAGAAGTCAGTGGGGCCGTTACGGTTTTCACTGACTTTGAAACGTAACGCGCCGACCCAGGAGGTCATATCCCGGTAAAGGGTGTACTCTTGCTCTTCCAGTGTGCCGTCTCTGGCTTCAAACTGGAGACGGGTGCGGAACGCGTAGTTTTCATTGAGCCGCACGGTGAAGCGTCCCATGAACAGATTGTTGCTGTAAAGTTCCGGCCAGTCCGGAATAACACGTTTTTCCATGAAACGGTAGCCAAAGGCGAAACTCCAGTCCGGACTGGGATAAAGAGTCAGATAGTTGCTGGATTCGCGCATATCACCGTTTTCTGTGGAAACTCGGTTTTCCGTGGTCAAAGAAAGCCAGTCGCGCGGCGCGAATCCCAGACTGCTGTAAAAATCCGAAAAACGGGTTTGATCTTCTCTGGGATCCAGTCTCCAGTCAGTGTACATGGCCCAGTTGATGAGATTGACCAGCCGGGATTGGTTTTCATCTCTGCGCTTGCGCTCGGTCTGAATGCGGTTTCTCAGTCCCAGACGCATTACGTTTTCACTGTCAATGGAATCTATCGCGGTGTAGTCGGGATAATCCAATGGTACCATGCGATAGGTTTCCAGTATCTCATCGAATTGCGGTATCTCATCCAAATTGCGGGAAGGATCCGGCACAAAGATATAATTGAAAGAGGGTTCTATAATGTGACGCAGACCGCTGAGATCCCAGAATTTATTCTCTGTGTTTTTCCAGGTACGGGTCAGTTTGAATGAAGTTTCCGCGCCTGTATTGAAAATGGCACGGCCAACATTAGCCGTCTTTTTGTAAGAGCCTTCACTTTCGCTGTAAAAAGAACCGCGACCGCCGATGCGAGGCGTAAAGTTGAGCCATCCGAACGATGTGACAGGCAAGGTGATCTGGTGATATGTGTCTGCGCGGAAAGCACTGTAGTCATCCGGCCGGAACTTATCCATGTTGGAATAGCGATAGTTAAAATAACCGGCCTGGCTCTGGCTTTCATAGTAGAGCGGGGATACCCCCAGTTGCTGGCGGTAAGCGTCAAATTTAATATCCGGCAGTCGTTCAACGGTTTGGAAGAAATCGTTCACTCTGGGCTGAGCCAGCACATTGAAATTGAAGTTGTGCCAGTCGTAGTTGTATTCAACAAAACTGTTTGGCTGCTGGTTCTTATTGTAAAGATCCTCCCGCATGTCACGAGTGGCGAATTTATCCGATTGCTCGCGGATAGCGGTTTTGACCTCCATCTGGGGACGCAGTTGCAGACGATAGTCAAAGTAAACCCATTGGCGTTCATGGGGTATCCACTGCTCGTTGTTGTACTTATGTGGTTTGTGATCCCAGGTGTAATAAGTCTCTAAGTGGCCGATACCATATACAGGATGCCTGAACTCAAAATCTTGTCCACCGGCCAGACCGCGATCCCAGCGATAGTCGATGTGGCTGGTTCCGGAAAGATTTTTGGTGAAATCATAATGAAACCCGTTCAGCAAATAAACCCCGTAAACACTGCGGTAGCCCGGTTCCGGCACATAAAAGAAACGGTGTTTTTCCAGCCGCCGATGATAATAAGGGAAATAAAGAACAGGAGTATCACCCGCGTAAACAGTTGCTTTCCTGGCTTCTACATATTTATCCGGGACGATTTTGATGATTTTGGCCCGGATCTTGAAGTAGGGATCTTCGCGGTCATTTGTTGTCAGAAAGGCATCCTCCATCTGATAGGCAGAGTTTTCCATGTCGAAGGAGAGACCCGCTCCGGCCGCGAAATAGGGAGACGCCCCGGCTTTGAAGAGCCCGGTGGTCATTTCCCGTGTTTTGAAATTATATTGGACACTCTCACCCGCCCAGGTCATGGGAGTGGAGCCATCCTGCGAAGATCCTTGTTTGACAACGACATTGCCGGAAGCCGTGACTTCACCGGTATTATTATTCAGGGTCGCTTCGTCAGCAGTCAGGATCGTGTCCTGATAAGTGACGATGACACCGCCCGACGCTCGACTGATGCCGGTGTTATAGTCATAATCAATGAGCCCCTCTTGGCTGAGTGATTCCAGATGCCAGGTCTGATCTTCAGAGGAATCCTCCGCGCCTGCCTGTGCGATGGCTGCCAAAAGTGCCGCAAGAAGAGTTATTCGTTGCCGAAATCTCATTCGCAAATGCAAGTCTAACGTATTAAAACCTGTGTGCCAAGTATGTTTTACGTGAGCACGTATTGCCTCAAAAATAAAGCGCACCGAAAGGAAGGATGGAAAGGCCTCAAAAAGGGCGCAGGTAAAAGATAAAGGTTAAAGCGAAGTTTGTACACTGTTTTTCTCCTGGATGTATTGGTAAAAAGCTCTTAATTTTGACTCATATCGAGCTTTGAGTTCAAAGGGATTGAGTGTTCGATGAACGGCTTTGAGCTTTCTCTTTTCTTTGGTTGGCAGATTTGAACGCATTACCCGTTGATAGGGTGTCTGTGGGCGATCATATAGCTTGATAACACGACTTCCCACACGCTGTTTTTGGGTTAGTTTCATCATAGGGATAAAGTGATTGTGTAAAAGACACCAATCCTCATAGATATCATCAAGTATGGGAACATACTCCGGTTGATCCAGCCGTTCATAACCGATGAATTCTCTGACCAGTTTCCGATTTCTTTCTTCCACATGAGCGTTGTCATTTTTATGATTGGGACGGGAACGAGTGATCTGGGGTTGATCCGG
>JAFZAR010000040.1 GCA_017557085.1 Verrucomicrobiota bacterium
ATGCCATGTATCCCAACTTCCCCGCTGTGTTCGAGCGTCCTGCCGAGCAGAAAACCAGAGATCCCATGCTGATCTTCTTCAGCTCCGGCACCAGCGGCTATCCCAAGATGGTCGAACATGACTACGCCTATCCGCTCGGCCATATCATGACCGCTCGCCACTGGCACAAAGTCAACCCCAAAGGAATCCACTTTACCGTGGCCGATACCGGCTGGGGCAAAGCCATCTGGGGCAAGATCTACGGGCAATGGCTCTGCGAAGCGGCTGTCTTTACCTATGACTTTGACCGCTTCCACGCCGCGGATATGCTGCCAATGTTCAAACAATACGGCATCACGACCTTCTGCGCGCCGCCGACCATCTTCCGCTTCCTGGTCAAAGAAGACCTCTCGCAGTACGACTTCTCCACGCTGGAACATATCACCACCGCGGGCGAAGCCATGCCGCCAGAAGTCACCGAACAATTCGCGCGGGTTTCCGGTCAAATCGCTCACGAAGGCTTTGGCCAGACCGAAACGACTCTGACCCTCTGCACCTATACCGGGGTCAAACCGCGTCCGGGCTCCATGGGCAAACCTAATCCTCAGTATCAGGTCACCCTGCTGGATCACGACGGCAAACCGGTGCCCATGGGCGAAACGGGCGAGATCTGCATCAAGGCCGATCCCAACGATCCGCCTTGCGGTCTGATGCGCCAGTATGTGGACAATCCCGAAGACACCGAGGCCGCCTGGCACGACGGCTACTATCACACCGGCGACCAGGCCTGGATGGATGAAGACGGCTACTACTGGTATATGGGACGCGCCGACGACATCATCAAAACCTCTGGCTACCGGGTCGGACCTTTTGAAGTGGAAAGCGTTATCATGGAACTGCCGTACATTCTGGAATGCGCCGTCACCGGCGTCCCGGATCCTGTTCGCGGCAAGATCGTCAAGGCCACCATCGTCCTGACCAAAGGCAAGACCGGCGACGACAATCTCAAGAAAGAGATCCAGGACTATGTCAAAACTCACACAGCTCCATATAAATATCCTCGTCTGATCGAATTTGTGACGGAACTCCCCAAGACCGTCAACGGCAAGATCCGCCGCGCGGCCTTACGTGAAAAAGACAACGCCGGAAAACACTAGCCCCACCAGCTAGATCCAACGAAAAGAGATGCCCAAACTGGACATCTCTTTTTTACTGTCCTTTAGAGCTTTATTTTTTGAAAAACAGAAGAATAGGTTTTAAAACAACTACCATACTGAACATCTATTTCACACATAGAAACTTAACCATAAAAATGAAAAGTGCGTTTCTGCATAAATGAATAAAATGATTGCAAGGAGAGCCCTTATGTCATACAGTGTCAAGCGCGTGCGCGAGTAGCTCAATTGGATAGAGCGCTAGCCTCCGGAGCTAGAGGTTAAGGGTTCGACCCCCTTCTCGCGTACCACTTGTTCCATGCCAGGCCTTTGGATTATCGATTATCCCCCCTTACCTCCACGGGCCTTTTACACATGTTATCATGAAACACATTGAAACTATCAGGGAAATGCAGGAGCTGGCCAAGGAATGGAAACGCTCCGGGATCCGTGTTGCTCTTGTTCCTACGATGGGAGCCCTTCA
>JAFZAR010000349.1 GCA_017557085.1 Verrucomicrobiota bacterium
AGCCGGATTCTCCGGTATCCATCTGTTTCACGGACAATTTGGCGGAGCCTGGCCGGGAGTGGAAACTCAGATTCCTTGCCTCAGTTCTTCATGGATTGATGCAGTTCAATACACAGCCAAAGAATGCAAACGTCTTGGATTACGTTTTACCATGCAAAACTGTCCGGGCTGGGCTATGTCTGGCGGCCCTTGGATCCAGCCGCAGAACGCTATGCGTCACTTGGTATGGAGCAGAACGGATGCTGAAGGCGGAACGATCGATCTAAAACTTGCTCAGCCCCAGCCATCTGATGAGGATTGGAGGAACTATCAGGATATTACGGTTCTGGCTTTCCCCACTCCGTTGGATGACACCGGCACTTTTCTGACTCCGGAATCCACAAAAAGCAATGACTCTATAGACTGGAAAGGTTTCTTGTCCGGCAGTGTCGGAGCGCAAAATATTCCGGCTGCTTCAGAAGAGAATCCTCATTGGGTAGAAATAACCTTTGCCTCTCCTGTCAAGATCAGGACTCTGGAATTCCCCAGCGTAAACAGTTTGCTGCACGCAAGATGCTATGAACCGGGTGTCACTCTTAAACTTCAGGCGGTACTTCCAGATGGCAGCACCAAAGATGTTTTGAACACAGAATTGCCCCAGGCCAGCTGGCAGGATGACAAACCGGTCTCCTTTGCCTGTTCTGAGGTCGAAGGGGTAAAAACTTATAAATTCTCCCTTGTTAATAAATATAACATCTCTCTGAATCCTATCCGGTTATATTCCGGAGCCAGAAAAAACAACTGGGAATCTGAAGCCGGTTGGACATTAAGAAGCATCGAACGAACCGGGGATCAAGCCAAACAAGCCCCGGAAGCCTATATTCCGTTTGATTCTATCCGTGATCTTACGGCTTACATGGACAGTGAAGGCAACCTGAAATGGGAATCTCCCGGAGGCAAATGGACGATCCTGCGAATTGGTCATGTCAACACAGGAATGAAAAATGGTCCTGCCCCAGCGGAAGGAACCGGTTGGGAATGCAACAAGCTTTCAGAATCCGGCGCTATGGCTCATTATGCCGGATACATTGGCAAACTCTCCGGAGAAAACGGACCTTTGGCCGGCGGTCTGCTCAATGGTATGCTGATGGACAGTTGGGAATGCAAAACACAAACCTGGACTCCCAACATGGAAAACGAATTTGAAAGAGTAAGCAACTATTCTCTGAGAAAATGGCTTCCGGCGGTATTCGGTTATGTCATTGATGATCAGGAAACAACATATCGTTTTCTCTATGACTGGCGCAGAACGATCGGGGATCTTTTTGTCAATCAGTTCTATGGACGCATGGCAAAAATGGCAAAAGAAAACAATCTTTCGATCACTTACGAAACCGCGGCCGGAGATATCTTCCCCGCAGACATTCTGGAGTATTATAAATACGCGGATGTGCCTATGTGCGAATTCTGGCAGCCGTTCTCTGAAGGTTATGTAGGATCCTTGAATTTTAAGCCTATCAAACCAACAGCCTCCGCGGCCCGTATGTATGGCAAGCCTCGTGTTTCTGCGGAAGCGTTTACCTCTTTTTCTCTTACCTGGGACGAGCATTGGGAAATGCTCAAGGAAGTCGCCAATATCAACTGGGTTGAAGGTGTCAGCCACTTGGTATTCCACACCTATACCCACAATCCGAGAACAGACTTCCTGCTGCCGGGAACTTCTTTCGGATCCGGGATTGGAACTCCTTTCCTGCGCGGACAGACCTGGTGGAAGCATGTACCGGAATTCACCACTTATCTGGCTCGTTGTAACTATATGTTGGAAAGAGGAAAACCCGTTTCCGATGTTCTCTGGTATCTGGGAGATGAAATCAATCATAAACCGGATCAGGAAGTCGCGTTCCCCGCGGGATATAAGTACGATTACTGCAACCCAGATGTACTGTTGAATCGTCTTTCGGTCCAGGATGGACTTCTGACCACACCGGAAGGGATCCATTACCGTCTGTTGTGGATACCGGATTCCACCCGGATGCATCCTGAAACTCTGGAGAAATTATATTCCCTGATCCATGATGGTGCCAATGTCCTGGCCAATCCGCCTAAAGGTCTTGTAACACTCTCCGGCGGAGAAGAATCACAAAAACGTTTCGATGCCGCTGTAAACAGGATCTGGGGCAGAGACCACGCAAAAGGCGAACGTGATATTGGTAAAGGTCATATCCTGTCCGGTGTCAAATTGATTGCCGCGTTGAAACATTACAGAGTCGCGCCCGATGTCATTGGTGATGCCCTCTGGGTGCATCGTCAAATCGAAGGCGCGGACTGGTACTTTATCTGCGCACCCAAAGGAAAGAACTTCAATGGAACCATGTATTTCCGTACTCAGGGACTTGTTTCCTTATGGGATCCTCTGACAGGCAATAGACAGCCGATATCCAGCACGCCCAATGGTGACTATACCTCTGTTGATTTGGATCTGCCTCAGGCAGGATGCTGTTTCCTGGTATTCACACCGAATGACGATAACACGCCAGTCATCAACGATGACTCTCCGGAAACCATTCAGGCTCTGGAGAATGAATGGACACTCACCTTCCCGGAAGGTTGGGGCGCTCCGGCTTCTGTCAAGGTCGCCGCATTATCTCCTTGGAAAGATCTGGATGTATCGAACGAAGCAAAGGCTTTTTCCGGAACCGTTTCCTATACAACATCCTTCGATGTGGATGCTCTAAATCCTTCCACAGAATACACACTGGATCTGGGCAAGGTGGAAATGATCGCTGTTGTCAAATTAAACGGACAGACTCTCCGCACGTTATGGACTTCGCCCTACAAGCTGGATGTATCCAATGCTCTGCGTGCTGGAACTAATGAACTTACTGTGGAAGTGACCAGCACCTGGTTCAATCGACTGGTTTATGATGCCGGACAACCGGAAGCAGACAGAAAAACCTGGACGATCAGCGGTCCATCCAAAGATTCACAACTTCGGGAAAGCGGCCTTCTGGGTCCTGTTGTTCTGAGAATGAAAGAGTGATAAGACTGAAAAAAATCCCCGGTGGAATCAACCATCGGGGATTCTTTGTTTTTACCGTTGAACAATTACTTCACTTCATGCACACGGAAATAGCGGCCGGTCTCGATCACGTCCACGATGATCTCAACGATTTCGTCTTCAGCGATGAACGGTTCTCCTACCTTTTCCCAGGTTTTCATATCTTTG
>JAFZAR010000350.1 GCA_017557085.1 Verrucomicrobiota bacterium
ACTTGATTTTGTTCTGCCCATTGATATTGGCATGACGCTTTGCCTGTTCGATTGCGTTTTCGTCCAAGTCCACCCCGGTAATATCTGTAGCTCCGCCCAACACACCGGCCATCACGGAAAACCCTCCCGTATAACAGCAGAGGTCCAAGATCCGTTTCCCCCTCACCAGCGAAGAGAACTTCAGACGGTTCTCACGCTGATCACAGAAGAAACCGGTCTTGTGCCCCTTAGAGAAATCCACCTCAAATTTCACTCCGTTTTCCAGGATCTTCACACTGTTGTAACGCAAATTAGGTTTGGGAACATTCTTGATCCCTTCATTGTGGCGCACTTTTTCATCCACCTGAATAACTTCATACTGAGTTCCCAGGCGTTCATGCAGATAAGCTAAAATCTTATTCAAACGCTGAAAGATACCTAAACTGTGGACTTCCAGACTCAGCACATCGGCATAGCGGTCCACGATCAAGCCACTCAAGCCGTCACCATCAGAATTGATGACACGATAGGCATTCGTCCGCTCCGGCAGATGCAGTATCTCATGACGCAGCTCAATAGCTTTGTCGATCGCCTGAGTCAAGATGTCATCGCCCGGCTGAACGTCTCCATGAGTATAGACTCGCAAAGGTACCTTGGCTTTGGGATTATAGAAAGCAGCTCCAAAAGGATTCCCTTCCCGGTCATAGACTTTGACCCAGTCACCGGGCTTCGCGTCCTGCGAGACGGCTCCGACCATAGCCGGGAACACACAAGGACTGAAACTATACGTGCGCATCTGAGCCCACGGTGACTGCCAATTTTCACTACCTTCCGGTGCCGGATTATCCGAACGCAGATACCGGGGAGCCATCGGTTTTATCGGCTTGGGAAATGGACGGCGATCTCGTTCTTTCTTTTTCCAGAAACGCTGCTCATGAGGTTCTTCTGAAGACTTGTCAGCCCCTTCAGAAACAGTTTCCTCATTTTCAAAAGGCTCTGCATCTTGTTCATAATCCGGATGCCCGCCGAGGTTCTCATCTTCAAAATGAATGTCCCCGTTCCCAGTCTCCTCGCCTCCGGGAACGGTTTCGATAAAAGGGTCGTTAGATTCTCCTTTTTCAAATTCCTGTTCAGGTTCGCCGCGACCTTGATCTTCTGCCGGTTCTTCTTCGTCAACCTCAAGTGCGGAGGCCAGAATAGCGTCAATCTCCGCCTGATGATCATCCGGTTCGATGCCATACTTTTCTCTGTTGATCTGACGTTTCCGGAATGCGGTTACCATTCCGCCTTCTTCCGTATTTTCTATGTGATAGCGTTCACGGCCACGACGGGGACCATCTTTGCGAAAATCTCTTTTCCCTCTGAAAGGTCTGTGTGAATCGGAATCAGAAAACCGTGGTTTACCAAAAGAACGACCTTTATTAAAAGGACGATCACCCTCAAAAGAGCGTTTTTCAAAACTGTTCCGCTCTTCATTGTGTTCATCAAAAGACCGTTTAGGACGATCAAATGGACGATCCTCAGAACGATCTCTCTTAAAGCGACGTTTTTCTCCAAAACGCGGTTTATCATCAAAACGGGAACGGCCGAAACGAACTTCACCAAAAGAGCGTTTAGGACGATCCGAACGTTCAAAAGAACGTTCTTCATCAAAACGCGAACGCCTCTCCGGACGTGCTCTCCTTTCTCCACGAGATTGATGAGAGGAACGGCGTTCCGTTTTGTCAGACTTATTCCAAAAAGAATTCATTTAAATCAAAAAAAATACTTATTATCTAATTTCTATCCTTTATCGGGGTATATTCACTCAACGGGCTTCCTACATAGATCTGTCTCGGACGATAGATGCGTCCCTTCAGGTCTTCCCGGACTTCCTTATAATTCGCGATCCACCCCGGCATACGGCCAATAGCAAAAATGACTGTAAACATCTCCAGCGGGATTCCTATGGCACGCATGATGATGCCGCTGTAGAAATCCACGTTCGGATACAGTTTGCGTTCAATGAAATAAGGATCATTCAACGCTTTGTCTTCCAGACGCTGAGCGATATCCAGCAGAGGATCATCCACATGCAAATTCCTCAGCAGATCATTGCAGGTCTGCTTGATGATCTTTGCGCGGGGATCGTAATTCTTATAAACACGATGACCAAATCCCATCAGGCGTTTTCCCTCCTGACGATTCTTCACAGCTTCCATAAAAGCTGTACCATCATCACCGGATTTATAGATATTTTGCAGCATCTCGATCACGGCTTGATTCGCTCCGCCGTGACGAGGTCCCCACAAGGCACAGACACCCGCTGCCGCGCTGGCAAATAAATTCGCATGGCTGGAAGCCACCATCCTCACCGTGGAAGTGGAGCAGTTCTGTTCATGATCCGCGTGAAGGATAAAGATCATATCCAAAGCACGTATCGCCTCTGGATCCATTTCGTAATCCTGATATGGTTCAGAGAACATCATGTGAAGAAAATTCGCGGTATAGCGATAAAACGGCTTAGGATAAATAATGGGCAGACCGCGTGATTTCCGATAGGAAAACGCCGCAATAGTCCTGACCTGCGCAATCAAGCGAGCCGCCTGGATCTCAAAACTTTCTTCGCTATAGGAATGAACCAGTTCCGGATAGAAACAGCCTGCAGCGTTGATCATTGCCGAGAGGATCGCCATCGGATGAGCGGTCGAAGGAAATCCCTCAAAGTGTACCTTCATATCCTCATGGATCATCTCATTACGGGTCAGCAAATCAGAGAATCGGCGAAGCTCCGTGCCGTTGGGCAGTTTGTTCATAATGAGCAAATAAGCCACTTCCACAAAAGACGCTTTCTCCGCCAGCTCCTCAATAGGAATACCGCGATAGCGAAGTATCCCCTTTTCTCCATCTATATAAGTGATGGCACTTTTGCATGAACCCGTATTGGCATACCCTTCATCATAAGCGATACACCCGGTTTTGGCACGCAAGGTGGAAATATCGATACCTTTCTCATTCTCTGTTCCTGTTATATAAGGAAACTCATAAGACTTTCCATCTATGTCTATTTTCGCCATCTTACTCATAGCGCGATCATTTTCTCACAAAACACCTATTATGAAACCAAAAAAAATTGATACGACTCCATCTTTGCTGTCATAATCCACTCCGTGATTGAAATCATCGAAGGAATCACTATCAATCCTGCGGCCATTCTTCTGGGGATCCTCATCGGTATCTTCTATCCGAAAGATATTCCCCAAAAGACACAAAACTGGATCCATACCCTGCTGGCCGCATTCATACTTTATATCGCAGGACGGATCGTTATCTACGAAGCCCTCGCGAGCTTCTCGCATTTTCTTATCTCCAGCATCTTCTGCTGGCTTTGCCTGATCCTTGGCGCGGCTCTCTTTCGCAGAAGTCCGGTTCCTCAAAAAATATCAGCTCTCGCTCACACAGCGAAAACCCGCTTTATCTCACAGGCGAAAAAACATGGCACTTGGGAGACCACACTGCTGATCGGAACAGCATTCTTCAGTCTGACACCTTTGACCTTTGCCGCTTCCGCTTTGTTCGGATGCTATGCCGATCCACGGCTCTTTATCGCCAAAGGTGTGATGGATCTTCTGGGAGTCTTTGTTTTTACACGAACACTCAAGATAAAAGCCATCGCGGTCATTCTTCCGGTCATTGTCCTTCAATTCATACTGGTGCAACTGTTTGGATGCGTCGCCAGTACTCATATCACTACCGGTATGACCACTGTCGGGCTGGTCATCGCCTATCTCTGTTTACACAGCTCACTTATACTTCTGGGCTGGAACAAGACAGGAACGCTTTTCTCTTATGTGCCGGCGCTCTTTCTGGCTTTGATCGTGGACTCGATCTGGTAGGAACAAACTACCACTCCAGCAAAACTGCACCCCAGCTGAAACCAGATCCGAAAGCCACCAGCAAGACAATATCACCGCGGTGGATCCTTCCGGAAGTAACAGCTTCATCCAAGGCGATCCCTACCGAAGCGGAGGAGGTGTTACCATATTTGGCCACATTCAGAAAAACCTGATCATCCCTCAGCCCCAGTCTTTCAGCCGCCGCCTGGATGATCCGCAAATTGGCTTGATGCGGAATTGCCAGAGTCAGTTTCTCCACAAGACAATTCGCCTTTTCAAAGACCTTGCGTGCGCAGTCCACCATATAAGTCACCGCGTACCGGAAAGTTTCCTTTCCTCTCATCGCCATATACTGTTTTCGAGCATCCAGGACCTCGTATGTCGGACGCAGCCGACTGCCGCCTGCGGGAACTTGAAGCATCTCCGCTCTGCTGCCATCCAATCCCAACTCTGTCGCCAAAATCCTTCCAGTATTCTGGTTTGCTCTCTGCAAGATCACCGCTCCGGCTCCATCGCCAAAGAGGATGCACGTGTTGCGATCTTGCATATCCATCATTCCGGAAAGTTTTTCAGCACCGATCACCAAAATATTCTTGAATCCAGTAGCAATGAAGCGTTTTCCCACTTCGATACCGTAAATAAGCCCGGCGCAAGCAGCTTCCAAATCAAATCCAATCGCGTTGACAGCTCCCAGATTGTTCTGTACACGAGCTGCCGTTGAGGGAAAAATGTTATCAGGAGAAACTGTAGTAACAATAATCATATCAATATCTTCTACAGTGATCCCGGCATTCTTTATCGCTTTGCGGGCAGCCGCTGTTGCCATATCAGACGTAAATTCATTCTCCGCGGCAAAACGTCTTTCCCTGATACCGGTGCGCTCCACGATCCACGCATCGCTGGTATCCACTATTTTTTCAAAATCCGCGTTTGTGACAACACGCTCCGGGACATAAGAGCCAGTCCCGGCTATTCTGCACAAATGCAGAGTTTCTTCTTGGATTCCTGGATTCTCCATTTTTGATCAAATAGCTAAAACTACTTCAAACAAAATAGCTTTATGCCGTTATTTCTTTTTCAGACACAAGGGATGCCGCCGCTGCTATTTCATCAATAATGATTTGATTGATATTCTGATTCGCGGCATTTACACCCAGGCGAATGGCATTATAGATGGCTTTTTCTTTGGCAGATCCGTGTGACTTCATCACTACACCGTTCAACCCCAGGATCGGCGCGCCGCCTGTACTCTCCGGGTCTAATCGGTTCTTGATAGATTTAAAGGCACCCTGAGCCAGCATCGCTCCGATCACTCGTGTCGGACTGCGTGAGATCTCATGCTGGATCCATCTCAGCAGATGACCTCCGAAACTTTCGCAGGTCTTCAGGACAACATTTCCCATAAAACCATCACAAACAACAACATCTACACGATTCTCAAACAAATCATGTCCTTCAACATTGCCGATAAAATTGATGATCCCCGCCTCATGTACTTTCGATAGTAAATTGAAAGCTCCATGAGTCAGTTCATTCCCTTTTACATCCTCAGTCCCAATGTTCAACACCCCCACACGAGGTTTTGCATAACCCAGGACCTCACGGGAATAAACGCTGCCCATAATGCCGTACTGCATCAAATGCGATGGACGGCTATCAATAAAACCGCCAGCGTCCAACAGCACAAAAGAATTATCCCGCGCAGGTATAACTGCTGCAATGGCAGGACGTTCCACTCCTTTCAGAGGACGCAGACGAATATGTGCCGCGGCCACAACTCCCCCGGTATTCCCCGCGGAAATCAATACCTGAGCATCCCCCTTTTTGACCAGTTCCGTAGCACGCGCAATGGAACAATCTTTTTTGTGCCTCAGACCGTCCACCGGTTTATCTGTCATAGAA
>JAFZAR010000351.1 GCA_017557085.1 Verrucomicrobiota bacterium
AATGATTATTCCGGAGAACTCTGGCTGAGTTCGGATGATACCAAAGAAGGCTTGGGGGATACCCCTTTGATCATTGGCACTTATGCCGAAGTCAGGAGTTCTGGTCTGATCGAACTGGTAGCCGGTCAAAGATATTACTTTGAGATATATCATAAATCCGATGGTGTGCCGAACCTGACGATCCTTTCCTGGGTGCGTCCCAGCCAGAATCCTGAGTATATCATCCCTGAAACACTGAGTTCTGCACTGCCATATAATTATGGCATTCCTGAACCTATCGAAACCGAGTACCTTTCCGGGATCGATGTGGAGCCTCTCATTGACATGGCTCCGGCCATTTTGCGGCAGCCTTTCAGCAAGACGGTTGGCGCGGGCACGAGTGTGAGCTTCAGCGTGAAAGCGGATGGCACTGCTCCGCTTCGCTATCAGTGGTATAAAAATGACGTGGAGATCAGCGGCGCGGTAGATCCTGTCTATGCGATACCTTCCGTGGAACTGGCTGATGCGGGCATATATACCGTTACTGTCAGCAATGAGTTCGGCAGTGCGTCCGGCGTGGGTGTGCTGACTGTCCGGGAAGCGTCCAAATTGCCGTGGATCATTTCCCAGCCGCAGGGACAGACTGTGGATGAGGGGGCGACAGTCACCTTCACCGTTGTGGCGAAAGATGAGAATACGGATAAAATGGATGTGAATGTTCCGCTTTCCGCTGATGAAGATATGGAACTGACCTGGATCGAACCGGGTACCTTTATCATGGGAAGTCCGGAGGATGAGTTAGGAAGAAGTGAAAACGAAATCCAGCATCAAGTCACTTTGACTCAAGGCTACTGGATCGGCAGATATCCGGTCACGGAAGCTCAGTACAAGGCCGTGATCGGCAGTTGTCCCAGTAATGACGGTGATAATCATCCCGTCCACTATGTTTCCTGGAGCGATGCGACCAATTTCTGTGCCCGTTTGACAGAGATAGAGAGAAAAGTGGGCAGACTCCCTGAAGGATATGAATACGCGCTGCCGACCGAAGCACAGTGGCAATATGCCTGTCGTGCGGGTACGACAACGGCGTTGAACAGTGGAAAGAATCTGACTTCCACCAGTCAGTGTCCTAACATGGATGAAGTGGGATGGTATTACTACAATAGTGACAACAGATCTCATCCTGTGGGCCTGAAGCGCCCGAATGCGTGGGGCCTCTATGATATGCATGGTAATGTGTGGGAATGGTGCTGGGATTATTATGGAGAATTTTCCGCTGATCCCGTAGTTGATCCAATGGGACCTGCAGTTGGTAATAAACATACTGGCTGTGGAGGATTTTATGGAGATGCCGCGTATTTATGCCGCACGGCGCGCCATTATGGAGACTATGACAACGGGTACGTTTACTGCGGATTCCGTGTAGCTCTGGTTCCTGTAAGGGGACAAGTAACTGCTGCTGCCGTCGGGTCATCCGTGACTTATCAATGGTATAAGAACGGTCAGACTATCAAGGGAGCTGACGGATCCAGCTATACCATCAAGGCTGTAAAAGAAAGCGATGCGGGGGAATATACCGTATCCGTTTGCAATAATGTCGGATGTGTTACTAGCCGGGCCGCGATTCTGACCGTCAGCACTTGGCCTTAGTCAGTTTTCAATCAGTCAGATTGATCAATAACGGAGCCGCGCAGGTTGTGCGGCTTTCGCGTGGCACTGGCTCCGGTGAAATAACGATCGTATTACGATAAAAACACCCCCCCGACGGTTCACACCACCGGGGATTTTGTTTATAATATCTATTTGTGATTCTTTCCGATCACCCCTTCAGGGTGAAGAGGTTAGAGGTGCTGTTACCGGGGGGACGCTTCGCTCACCCTTGGTTATTCTCTCATAACCCGTTCCGGGTTTTCAGTCAGAATCCCTGCGGATTTTCAACCGTACTATCCGATGTGCCCCAGGGTTCTTCCCGCGGCGGTCAGGAAAGGCCGGATAGCGGAGGAGAGCCTGGCAAATTCTTCCAGAGTGATCTGCTGAGGACCGTCAGACCAGGCATGAGCCGGATCCGGATGGACTTCAATCAGGAGAGCGTCCGCGCCCATGGCGACCGCTCCAATACAAAGACTGTCCACTAATTTCGCGCTGCCGCATCCTTGGGAAGGATCTATCACGATCGGGCAGTGAGTTTCCTTCTTCATGATGGGGATCGCGGAAAGATCCAGAGTGTTGCGTGTGTAGGTTTCAAAAGTCCGGATACCGCGTTCGCAGAAAAGCAGATTGGGATTGCCGCTGTTCAGGATGTATTCCCCGGCCAGCAGCCATTCTTCGATCTTCATGCCGGAGCCTCGCTTGAGCAGGATGGGTTTGCCGGTACGCGCGGCGGCGATCAGTAACTGGAAATTCTGAGCGTTGCGGGTGCCTATCTGGATAATATCGGTATATTCGGCAACCAGCTCCACATGTTCCTCGGAAAGACATTCGGTGATGATGGCCAGCCCGGTGGCTTTGCGGGCTTTGTCTAAGAGCTTGAGACCTTTTTCGCCCAGACCCTGAAATTCGTAGGGAGAGGTCCTGGGTTTGAAAGCGCCGCCGCGGAGGATGGTGGCTCCGCTGGCTTTGACCGATTCCGCCACGGTCATGATCTGTTTTTCATTTTCGACAGAGCAGGGCCCCGCCATCAGATGGACAGCGTTCCCGCCAATGCTGACGTGATCATTGATCCTGACGATGGTGCGTTCCTGGGGAGTTCCCCGTTTCACCAGTTTATAACGTTTTTGGACAGGGGTGACTTTTTCGACCTGCGGCCAGGAAGTGAGCGCTTCCAAAGTCTGCGGGGTTTGCTCCTTGCCGAAAGCCGCGATAATGACACGGCCGCCCTCGCGGATGACGTGGACAGAGTATCCGCGGGATTCGATCTCATTCAGGACACGGGTTTCATCGGCTTCAGAAACACCGGCTTTTAGGACAATGATCATCATAGATTCCATGAAGAGCGGTAGAGCCGCTCCGGTTGCTGTGCTAATTATGACCTCTACGGCTTGCTATGAAAATAAAAATCGGGCACAATCGAAGGGCTTATGATATGCAAAGTAGGCATTGGTTATGATGTGCATCAGCTGGTAGTCGGGCGCAAACTCTATTTGGGAGGTGTGTTAATCCCTCATACTCATGGTCTTGAGGGACATTCCGACGCGGACGCGCTGATCCACGCGATCTGTGACGCGCTTCTGGGCGCTGTGGGCGAGGTGGATATCGGACATTTTTTCCCCAATACGGATCCACGCTGGAAAGATGTGCGCAGCACTGTCTTTTTGGAAGAAATATCCAAAGTGATCGCTCTGCGGAAGGGGAAGATCGTGAACATTGACAGCACCCTTATCGCCGAAGCACCAAAGATCGCTCCCCATATCAAGGAAATGAAACAGCAGGTGGCTAACGCGTTGAACGTGAGGACCGAAGTGGTGGGGATCAAAGCAACGACCAATGAGACGATGGGATTCGTGGGACGCAGGGAAGGCATAGCCGCCATGGCGGTCGCTTCTGTTTATATGCCTGAGGATCAGGAGTATTGATTTGAAATGAAAGCGGAGATCGGCTGGAAACGCATCAATGAGGAAGGCGAGAAGATCCAGGTCTATGCTCACCATGTAGGAGACCGCTGGCTGTTTTACTGGCGCTATCGCCGTTATGAGCAATGGGAGGAACTCAAAAATCCGCCGCTGGAAGACTGGCTGGCCCTGCTGGACGCGGTGGAACGCGGAGCCAACCGCCGCCGTTATCCTCCGGAGGAACCTTTGCGTATCCGCAAACGCATCCGGGAACTGTTCCCCGGCGCGGATCTGGACAAGAAAGATTAGTTTCTGTTCTCCGGCACGTTCTTAGGCTTGCAGGAGAAACAAGAGTGAGTTATTGTTTAACTCTTTGAGGAGCAGCGAGGCTCTTCATGAAAGAAGGAAACCGATATGGAAATCCAACAGGCAGATTACAGACAAGTTTTGAGAAGTTTTGAACCGCAGACGGAGTTTTTCGTGGGTGTGGATTCAGACGGCTGTGTATTCGACAGCATGGAAGTGAAACACAAAGAGTGTTTCTGCCCGATGTTTATCAAAGCACTTAAACTGCAGTCTGTCAGCAAGTTTGCCAGAGAAGTCTGGGAGTTCGTGAACCTCTATTCCCAAACCAGAGGAAGCAATCGTTTCCTGGCGGTGACACGTGCCCTGAAATTACTGGGAGAGAGACCGGAAGTCATCAAACGCAAATGCCATCTGCCTTCGACCGAAGCTCTGGAAGAATGGGCAGCCCGGACGAATCCTTTGACACCGGCGGCATTGGTAGCGGAGTTCGAGCGCACGAAGAACCCCGATTTCCAGCCGTTCATGGACTGGTCTGTGGATGTGAACCGCGCCGTGAAGGAGATCATGAAAGGCGTTCCCTTATTCCCTTATGTGAAAGAGAGCTTGGATATCGCGCGCGTCAAGGCGGATGTTTTTATTGTTTCCCAGACACCGACAGAAGCCCTGAAACGGGAATGGACGGAAAACCAGATCTATCAGTATGTCCGTTATGCCGCGGGACAGGAAGTCGGAAAGAAAAGCGAACAGATCCGCTGCATCACGGAAGGCCGGTACGCGCCCGAAAAGATGCTGATGGTGGGGGATTCTCCCGGCGATCTGAAAGCTATCAAAGCCAACAATGGATTGTTTTTCCCGATCGTTCCGGGACGCGAGGACGAATACTGGAAGAAACTGGCGGAAGAAGGACTGGAACGCTTTTTTAATGGAACTTATAAAGGCGCTTATGAAGACGCGCTGCTGAAAGAGTTCGCGAACTGTCTGCCGTCGGATCCGCCCTGGAAACAGTAAACAGTCAGGCCCTTCCCGCGACGGAGCAATGCGGAACCTGCTTTCTGTCTGATCACTGTTATTCTGTTGATCTTCTGTTATTAAATGAAATCAGAAGCTAAACTTTGGAGCCCTAATTATATCCTTTTTTGCGTGGCGTCGTTGATCATGTTCTTCGCTTTTTATTCAACGGTTTCCACGCTGCCGATCTATCTGGATGATTATCTTCACGCGGATAAGAGCCAGATTGGTCTGATCCTGTCTTCCTACGCGCTGGCGGCTGTGCTGTTAAGGCCGTTCTGTGGGTACGCTTTGGATTCCTGGGGCAGAAAAAAGGTTTTCATGTCGGGGTACTTGGTTTTCTGCTGTATCTTCGGGATGTACGCGCTGTCTTCCATTCCCTGGATGAACGGGAAAGTGTTGCTGGGATTCTCGTTGCCCTTGCTGACGGTGGGCATCGTTCGTTTTATGCATGGGCTTTCCTGGGCTTTTGTCAGCAGCGGCAATCAGACTATCTCAGTGGATATCGTTCCGCCTTCACGCCGCGGGGAGGGGATCGCCTATTTCGGTATGGCCGCCAATCTTTCCATGGCGGTGGGGCCGGCTCTGGGACTGGGATTGATCCATTTCTTTGGCAGTACCTACCTTTTCATGACAACGATGATTCTGAGTCTTGTGAGCTTCATCTCTTTGTGTTTCATGAAGTTTCCTGCCTATCGCCCCCAGCGGACGCGGATCAATCTGAAAGCGATGGTAGAAAAAACAAGCATCCCGTTTTCTATCGTCTGTGCGATCTTTTGTTTCTCCAACAGCTGTTATATGACATATATGCCAATCTACAGCAAGGAGATAGAAGGATCGAACCCGGCTGTTTTCTTTTTTGTTTATTCCCTCGGAATGATCGGGACCCGGTTCTTTTCCGGGCGTATCTTTGACCGGATCGGCCCCAAAGTTCCGATCGGAGTGGGGTTTCCATTGATGATCGCTGGCAGTTTGCTTTTATGGAGTGTCCACCATTATGTTATTTTTTATCTGGCGGCGCTCTTGCTGGGAGTCGGCAGCGGGATGGCGTTTCCCAGTTTTGTCGCCTGTATCAATAATATGGTCAGACCGACACGGCGCGGAGCGGCTAACGCGACCTTTTCTTCCGCGATCGATATCGGGATTGCCAGCGGAATCATCTCCTTTGGGTTCATATCCGACTGGATGGGATTGAGATTCATATACTTTGTGGCTTCCATGCTGTATGTTGTCGCTTTCCTGTTTTACATTCTGGTGACTCATCGTCATTATCAGAGGAACAAAATTCAGGGAGTTTGATATATAAAAATTCTTTGAACGGGAATCTCTTACGTGGATTTTTAAACGGGATTTTCAGTATCTGCCGGGAAAAAGAATTGCAAGGAAGTACAAGTCGTTAGAAAATAGAGCCGGAACGGTTTTGACCGTTGGCCTGTGAATGATATCGTTCAATGAACCGTAAAGAACTGAGAATTATCTATATAGGTAGTGTTCAAGGTGTCGGTTTCCGCTGGACTGTGAAAAGACTGTCCTGTGGATATGAGGTCGTTGGTACGATACGAAATCTCCCGGATGGGACCGTTGAGCTTGTAGTTCAAGGTAAACAATCTGAATTGGAGGAATTTGCACAGGCAATAAGAGATTCAGGGCTGGGACCCCATATACGGGATGAACAGATCAGCTGGTCTCCGATTCCGCAATCTTCGGAGGAAGGTTGGCACGAAAAGTGCTATAAAACCTTCGAGATTGTCTGATTACTGGAAATGAAGTACGCAATTATAGCTGACATTCACGGAAATTTAGAAGCTCTGCAAGCTGTCTTGAAAGATGCCAAAGAGCAGGCTGTGACGCATTATGCCTGTCTGGGAGATGTGGTTGGATACGGAGCCAATCCCAAGGAATGTCTGGACATCGTTCGTGAGATGAAGATCCCTACGATAAAAGGGAATCACGATGAATATTGTTCTTCCGGCAAAGACCCTGAAGGTTTTAATGAATACGCCCGCGAGGCTATTCTTTGGACCCGTGCCCAGATGACCGAGGATGATCTCAAGTGGCTTAAGGACTTGAAGTATATCCGCATCATGGCCAATTTCACACTGGTGCATTCGACTTTGGATGGTCCAAACCACTGGGGATATATTTTTGACAAACTGGAGGCTGCGGCCAGTTTCCCTTATCAGCAGACACCTCTTTGTTTCTTTGGGCATACTCATGTGCCTCTGGCCTTTATCAGAGATACGGCGGTGCGCGGCGGAACTTATTCCAAGTTTAAGATTGAAGCCGGCAGGAAGTACCTGATCAACGTGGGCAGCGTGGGGCAGTCTCGTGATGGTGTGGCTAAAGCGACTTATTTGACCTACGATATAAACTCCGGACAAATCGAATTACGCCGTCTGGATTATGATATGGACACCGCGATGGATAAGATCCGGAAAGCCGGTCTGCCGGAGCGTCTGGCGACTCGTCTGGCGGAGGGACATTAAGTGTGGAAGCTGTTGGCGATCATGCGTCAAAGCTCAAGGTCTTAATTTGCAAGCCCAGTTCTCTGGGAGATATCATTCATGCTCTGCCGGTGCTGAGGCGGCTCAAAGCCTGTTGGCCGGGTTCTTCTGTTTATTGGTGGGTTGCGACCGGTTTCGCGGGATTGCTGAAGGAGGATCCGCAGCTGAATGGAATTTTTCTATTCGACAAAAAATCTCTGGTACGACTCAGGGATCTTCCTAAAAATATTTCTTTTGTTTCACGGATCCGGAAGATGCGTTTCGATTACATCCTGGATCTTCAGGGACTGCTGCGAAGCGCTGTTTTTTCCTGGTTGTGCAAAGGCAAGCGAACGATCGGAGTCAAGGACTGGAGGGAAGGTGCACCTCTTTTTTATGATGTTGCCGTACCTCGTCCCGGTACCGATGCTCACGCGGTGGATTGGTATTTAGATTGCCTGAAGGCGGTCATTCCGGAGCCTTTATTAACGGATGCGGCCTCCAGGGTATCTGAGTGGCTGCCCATGAATCCGACCGCGGCGGCATCTGCTTCCGGCATTACCGGTTACGACTCAGGCGCAGATCGGCCTCGTTATGTTATTTTTCATCCTTGCACCCGCTGGCAGAGCAAACACTGGCCGCTGGATTCTTTTATCC
>JAFZAR010000352.1 GCA_017557085.1 Verrucomicrobiota bacterium
AAAATTGGGATAGGCGGATATAGGATTTTTGTGAGCAAGTGGCTTGGTAGATCATGCAGTTTCAGGGGGCAATGTTTTATTCATGCTCCCTGTTTTGTATCCGTCAATGTCAACGGTCACAAAAGTGAAACCAATTCGATGAAATTCAGTGGAAACGGTATTCCTGATTGCCGGGGCAAAAATTTTTACGACATCCTCTTTGTTTACTTCGATGCGCGCTGACATTCCGTGTATCCTTACCCGGACTTGATGAAACCCCAGATCTAATAAAAGTTGTTCAGCCTGTTCGACCATTTTGAGTCGTTCCGGTGTTATTTTTTCACCGTAAACGAATCGGCTGGAAAGACAGGCAAAACTTTGTTTGTTCCATGTGGGGAGTCCTTGCCGGCGAGAAAGCTTCCGGATTTCCTCTTTATTCAAACCTATATGACGCAGTGGACTGAGTATTCCCAGTTCTTCGATGGCTTTCAGACCGGGACGGTAGTCGCCGTTATCATCACTGTTGGATCCTTCAGCGATCGTTTGTATTCCCAGGCGCTGACAAGCCGCGCGGATTTTTTGAAAGAGTTCTTGTTTGCAGAGATAACAGCGGTTTTTGGGATTGTTGCAAAAGCCGGGGATGTTTAGTTCTTCGCTGTCTA
This sequence comes from Verrucomicrobiota bacterium, assembly GCA_017557085.1. Classification (GTDB taxonomy): domain Bacteria; phylum Verrucomicrobiota; class Verrucomicrobiia; order Limisphaerales; family UBA1412; genus UBA1412. The sequence goes on from JAFZAR010000352.1 coordinate 642, forward strand.
AAATAATGTGACGGATTTTTTTCTCGGCGCAGAATTTTTTGGCTTCCAGCAATTCTCTTTCCGGAAAAGAGCAGGAACGTGCGGTAAAAGCAGTGACGTGATCTCCCAAGACATTACGCGCGCAATCCAAAAGAAAGGTCGAATCCACACCTGCAGAAAACGCGATAGCAAGCGATGGATATTTTTTCAGTTCCGCAAGCAAGGATTTATATTTTTGTTCGGTCTCTGTGGGTATTTGTTCAAAAGTGGTGTTCATGCAAAAGGGGAAAACTCAGATTTGGATTCCCAGCAGAATGGCAATGACGGTATTTGCCTGCATGGCGGCGGCAATGCCTACCCGTGGTGAGGCCGGAGCAAGCTCTGGTGAAATCCCAGAGGTGAGATCTCCAATAAGATAGAGGTGTGAACCGACTTTGCGGACCCGGATGTCGTTAGATTTTCCGAATCCGGCCAGACCGGACGCGGCAACGATGGGGATATTCGTTTTTGACAGGGCCGTGATCAACATGGTTTTGGCATCTGCTTTGTCAAAGGCTTCGACTACGACATGACAGTTCTTAAAAATTTCGGGGATATTCTCTTCTGTCAGCAGACAATCATGGAATTCCAGTTCAACATCGGGATTGATCCTCCGCAGATTTTCTGTCAGGGCTGTGGTTTTCTTTTGTCCGATTTGGTCAGCGAAGAAAAATTGGCGGTTGAGATTGCTTGGAGAAACGGTATCGAAATCCGCCGCGATGAAGTGAGAAACCCCGGCGCGAATCAGGTGGCTTAGAACATTAGAACCGAGACCGCCTAATCCCGCGATTCCAATCTTGGCTTGGGTGAAGATGGTCTGCTGAGCGGCTGACAAGTATGGATTTACATTCATTATCAGCCGCCGCCGACCATGGAAAAAAGATCCACTGTGTCGCCGTCTTTGGGGTACAGTGTGTCCAGTGGATCTTTTTCAGTCAAAATCTGCCCATTCCAATCCAGGATGAGACTTTTTACCGCGAATCGGCGTGATTGCAAAAACGCAAGGAGGCTTTCTCCGGCAGTGAATTCAGTCTCTTTTCCATTGAAAGTGATTTTGGGCATATTTCTACGAAAAAGGAGAAGGTTCCGGCTTGGACAGAACCTTTCTCCTTCAGTGGTTGTGACTAAATCAGTTTCAGGGCATCATCCAGCGCGGTGATGATGTCGTCTTTGTTCTCCAGACCGATGGATAGGCGGATCAGTTCCGGCGGTAAACCGGCCTTGATCTGGTCTTCTTCGCTCAGCTGGGAGTGTGTGGTGCTGGCCGGATGGATGATCAGGCTCTTGGCATCACCAACATTGGCGATGATCGTAAAGAGATCCACGTTATCCACCAGGTGCTGGGCTTCTTTGGCACCGCCTTTGATGCCGAAAACGACCATGCCGTTGGCTCCATTGGGCAGATATTTCGATGCCAGCGGATTGAAGCCGGGATATTTCACCCAGGCGACTTTGGGATGGTTCTTCAGGAATTCCGCTACCGCGAGGCCGTTCTCACTGTGTTTGGCAGTACGGAGCGCCAGCGATTCCAGACCTTGCAGGAAGAGCCAGCACGCGTCCGGTGCCAGGGTCGGTCCCTGATTGCGCAGTCCCACCGTGCGCAGACGCAGCGCGAAGGCGATCTCATTGCCGGGTCCCAGGTCGTGAGCGAAACGCAGTCCGTGATAGCCGCGGTCCGGTTCGTTATAGAGAGCGAACTTGGGATCGGTCCAGTCGAAATTGCCGGCATCTATCACCGCTCCGCCGATGGCCGTACCGTGTCCGCCGATCCACTTGGAAAGAGAATGCACGACGATGTTCGCGCCGTGTTCGATCGGACGCAGCAGAGTGGGCGGGGTGAATGTGGAATCCACGATCAGCGGCAGATGATGTTTCTTCGCGATGGCGGCGTAGTTCTCGATGTCTGCGATATCCAGACCGGGATTGCCGACCGTCTCGATATAGATGGCGCGGGTCTTGCCGTTGATGGCTGCCTCGACCGCCGGAAAATCGTTGACCGGGGTGAAGTTGACCTTGATCCCCTGCTGGGGCAGGATAGCGTCAAACTGGGTAAAAGTTCCGCCGTAGAGATTATTCGCGGCAACGATCTCATCGCCCTGCTTGGCGATATTCGTGATCGTGAAGTAGATCGCCGCTGTGCCGGAAGACAGAGCCAGCGCCGCTTTGCCGCCTTCCAAAGCCGCCAGACGTTTTTCCAGTACGTCCTCGGTCGGATTCATCAGCCGGGCGTAGATGTTGCCGCTCTCGCGCAGAGCAAAAAGGTCGGCTCCGTGCTGGGAGCTTTTGAACGCGAAAGCGGTGGTTCGGTAAACAGGGACAGCCCGCGACAGGGTCGTTGGATCGGGAACCTGTCCCGCGTGGATGGCCAGAGTTTCAATATGATAATTTTTTTGGCTCATAATTTTATTCTCAATACATTACTAAATCGGTTATGATTCTATAAAGCAATAAAAGGGAAACGAATCCCTCGTTCGCGAAAAAGATTATCGCAAAACGGAGAACTTGTCAACACTAAATCACAACTATTTTAGGAGATTTTATGTAACATATTGAAAAAGAGGATAATTTGATTTTGGATATTATTCCTTTCTTTATTTCGCTGATGGTTTTCAGTGTGTTTTTTTTGGGCAATGCGGATTTTTCATTCTGTTAGAATTTCTTGCATATTAGGGAAAGATGTGTTATTGTTTTTTATTGGTAGCCTCGTTGGAAGGGGGTATCTAATAGTTTAGAAGCAGAGGTTTTAGGTATGCATAAGAAGGTCAAATCATTGCTTGGAATGCTGGGGCTGGTCGCGGCCGCGGTGTTAGTTTACGCGGGGACTGTTGATTTTGGTCCCAAGATCACGATTCAGCCGGTGAATCAGTCGGTGATGGAGGGGGGAAGTGTGACTTTCTCTGTAAATGCCGGTGTCTGCGCGGATTATACAACAACACTGCCGGGCGATGTCAGTTTGGAGATGGTCGGTATCGAGCCAGGCACGTTCACGATGGGCAGCCCGACAGACGAACTGGGCAGAGAGGATAATGAGACTCAGCATGAAGTGACATTGACGCAGGGTTTCTGGCTGGGTAAGTA
>JAFZAR010000353.1 GCA_017557085.1 Verrucomicrobiota bacterium
ATGTGGGACAAGTGTGGTATCTGCCGGTCTATGATGTGATGTTTTTGACTCCGAACGCCTGATGATGAACTCCCGTTTTTTGATTTTTATCGCGTTTCTCGCTCTGGCCGTGACGGTTCCGGCGGAGTGTGCTTATCAGCAGATCATTCTCCGTCAGCGTCCGGCGGCGTATTACCGGTTTGATGACGCGGTGCTGCCGGGCGGTGACGCGCTGAAGTCACTGGGCAGTATCCAGATCACGAACACGGTCTTTTATCCCGCGCGGAGGAGCTCGGTCGAGGGAGCCGTCCAGGGGGATGCCGGGGCCTGGTTTGAGAACGGAGGCACCCGCGCCGTGGGCCAGAGATGGCTGGATCCCTGGCCGGTGTTCACTATCGAGTTGTGGGCGATGCGTGCCGAAGGAGGATCGGTCTCCCGCGCGATGGCCGGGAGTTACTCGCTCGGCGAGAAGGGATACCGCGGCTGGATGCTCCGTTCGGTGCCGGGAACGCCCGGCGGCTGGAGTTTCTGTATCGGTGGCGGGGAAAACGGAGTCGGCGAAGTGGTCACCGGCAAGGCCGCTGTCGGGGAATGGACTCACTTAGTGGGGACGTATGACGGGGCTTTGATGCAGTTGTATGTAAACGGTAAACTGGCTGATTCGCAGGTATTTTATGGTGGTGTGGTCAACCCTAAGGCACGTGAGATGGGCTTCGGACTGGGCGAGAGGGGCGACGGCGGTTTCCCCTGGGGCGGCGGTCTGGATGAAGTCGCTCTCTATGACACGGTTCTTTCGGCGGCGACGGTGGCACAGCATTATGAACTGCGGGAGAACAGCGCCCGATATGAGAAAGAGGTTTTGAAATCGAAACCGCTGGCTTACTGGCGGATGAATGAACCGGTGCCGAACAAGACGGCAGTGAACAGCACGCCTGACCGGAGCGCAGATATCCACGGGGAGTATCTGATGGGCGCGGCTCCTTCGGCGGAAGGTCCCCGTTATGTCGGGTTCGAGACTTACAACCGCGGGCTGAGTCTGACCAATTCCATGGATCATGTTTCCCTGAGCTGGGGATCGGCTTTGGCGGCAAGTGATTCCTGGAGTTTTACGGGCTGGGTCAAGCCATCGGTCAAACACCACCTGGGGGATCCGATCAAGCGTGTCCTTTTCGCGAATGACAGCGCTTCCGGTCACGATCGTTTCAGCCTTTACTGCTGGCAGGACAATGACCTGGCGTACTGCTGGGGCAGTGAGGAGGAGATCCTTCTGCCGGCCAGGGTCTCGGAGGGTGCCTGGTCGTATATGGCTTTTGTGGTGAAGCCGGATGAGGCCGTACTCTGGATGAATGACGGTACGAATTCTTTTCTGACAGCGGTCACGAACCGCATGACTCACAAGCCGTTAGCGCCGGGAGTCAATGGAGCGGAGTTTTGTCTGGGAGCGGATACCGGTGGATTGCTGGAAAAGGTCGCAACCAATTTCCGCGGTGAAATGGATGAGTGGGCCGTCTTTGACCGTGCGCTCAGTGAGGAAGAAGTCCGGCAGCAATTCCGGGCCGCCTGGTACGCGGAGCTGCCTCCGGCACCGGCAGAACCGCCGACCCTTCGTTATCAGTGGAAGGACGGGGTGCTGATCCTGACCTGGACAG
>JAFZAR010000354.1 GCA_017557085.1 Verrucomicrobiota bacterium
GCCCAAAGAAGAGAAAAAAGAAAACTAGATTCGCAAAAAACATCGCATTCTATGGAACTTTTGAAAAACAAATATACAAAACGGATTTCAAATCACGCTTTATTTTTTCTATTGTTCATAGGCGTGATTTGTTCAGCACTGGATATGCGGGCTTCCTGGATGGGGCCGGAATACATGGTCAAGCTGGATGATAAAGCCGATCAGACACGGCTCGCCATCACCTTTCGGAACAGCCGTGAAGTAGGATTCTACAACACAGATGGATTCCAACTTTTGGGCAAAGTTCAGCTGGACGGCACACCGACCGGGATCACTCCTTCCACGGACGGAAAATTTGTCATCGTCACTCAGAACACACCGGAAAAGATCCTCGTTATCGATCCAAAACAGTTCAAGATCATCCGCCAGACAGAAGCCCAGTCCGGTGTATGCGCTCCGGTATTTGACGCAGAACGGGACAGAATCTACGTTTGCAACCGCTGGCCTCACACTGTCAGCGCTTACAATGCTGACACACTGGAGCCGGTCTGGACGACACCGGTACTTCGTGAACCGGCTTCCGCCGTGCTGGATGCCAAACGCGGTATTCTGTATGTTCCCAATCGTCTGACAATCGAACCCGCGAATCAGGATCAAGTGCATACCCGGATCAGTCTGCTGGACGTTTCCCAAAATGGCAAAAAGGTCAAAGACATCCGCATGGAAAGCGGCATCAATGATTATCACGGTATGGCCGTAAGTCCCGATGGGAACACAATCGCCGTTCTGCATAATTACTCCAAGTTTTTCCAGACGACTTTTCAAATCGAATGGGCCTGGATGAATTCATCCTATGTCACTTTTATTGACACCGAAAAACAAGCCGTCCGCTATATCATTCCTCTGGATGATGTCATCCGCGGCGCCGCCAGTCCCTGGGCGGTGGAATGGACACCTGATGGCAAAACTCTGCTGGTCTGCCATGCCGGAGTTCACGAACTGAGTGTGATCAATCTGGAGGAGGTCATCAGCCACATGCAATTTCAGGGCAACCGTGTCAGCTATATCGATCAGCATGAAGTAATGGGTGTTTACCGGCATCGTGTTCCTACCGGCGGCAACGGTCCCCGCTCCTTTGCACAGCTGGGCACCAAGGTCGTCGTTGCCAATTTCTTCACGGACAACCTGGGCGTGATAGACCGTACCGCTTTGCCCGCACAGTCCAATCCGCCGAATCCCACGAAAACCGAAGTCAAGACCTACGCGCTCAATCCGGACTATTCTCTCACCATTGAAAATCGCGGCGAGATGTATTTCAACGATGCCATGCTCAGCAAACAGAACTGGCAAAGCTGCATTGGTTGTCATCCGGATGGACGCGCCGACGGCATCAACTGGGATCTGGTCAATGACGGCTTGGGCAATCTGAAGAATACGAAGAGTCTGCTCTATTCCCATAAGACGCCGCCGGCCATGGTCACCGGCATCCGTCCTGATGCTGAATACGCTGTTCGTTCCGGCATCCGTGCCATTCTGTTCACTCCGGTAGATGAAGAACAGGCACAGGCTATGGACGCATATCTGAAAGCGATGCGTCCTGTTCCCAGTCCTTATCTGGTCAAAGGCGAACTCTCAGCGAAGGCTCTGGAAGGAAAAGATATTTTTGAGGACTCCGAAGTCGGCTGCATCCAATGCCACTTTGGAACGTA
>JAFZAR010000355.1 GCA_017557085.1 Verrucomicrobiota bacterium
CAACAATCGAAGGAGGTTCCGCCGGTCAGCAACAGCCCGCGGCCAAACCGCAGCCCGTCCGCAGACATCCCCGTGTGGGACGCAATGACCCATGTCCTTGCGGCAGCGGCAAGAAATTCAAACACTGCTGCGGCATCCTCAAACATGGCCAGCAGCAATAGGGAATGACCCTTTTCCGAGCCCGGTCTCAACAGATCGGGCTTTTTTCATTCTGATGTTTTAGAGACCTGATCTCGGCCTTTGCCTCGATGTACTCTACGGAGAACATTCTTTTGCGGTTGACTCCATTCTGCTTTATGCTATCTTAGAGATGGTTGTGATACAAATAACCGCACCGAAAGAGGGAAGACATGGCGTTTGATTTCAAAAAAGAATACAAGGAGTTTTATCTGCCGCCCAACCAGCCGGGGATCGTCACCGTTCCCAAAGCAAACTATGTCGCGGTCAGAGGGAAGGGCGATCCCAATGGACCCGATGGGGCGTTTCAGCAGGCGATTGGTGTGCTTTATGCCGTAGCCTACACTCTGAAAATGAGTTACAAGACCGACTATAAAATCAAAGGGTTCTTTGAATATGTAGTGCCGCCCTTGGAAGGGTTTTGGTGGCAGGAGAACCGGGCGGGCATTGACTATTCGGACAAGGCATCCTTTCAGTGGATCTCGGTCATTCGGTTGCCGGACTTCATAACGGAAAAAGATTTCAGATGGGCTGTCGAGACCGCAAGCCGAAAGAAAAAGATGGATTGTTCCGCGGCGGAGTTTTTGACCATTGACGAGGGATTATGTGTCCAGATCATGCACCTGGGCGCTTTTGATAATGAACCCGCGACAGTTGCCGTCATGGACCAATATATCAAAGAGATGGGTTATGAAAACGACTTGAACGACAGTCGGCATCACCATGAGATATATTTATCCGACGCGCGAAAAGTTCCCCCGGAAAAGTGGAGGACTGTGATCCGTCATCCCATCAAGAAGATCAAACCATAATAACTATTTCTCAGACAACATTTTTTCAAAAGGCGTAATATCTTTAAAGGTCTTTCTTGGAGTTTGGTGTGTTTTTTGCTACTCTGAGTCGGGGAATGGGTTTCATTGTGCAGAGAAACCACAAACAGATAGATAGAAAGAGGTTATGATAGATAAAAAACGTTTTTCGGATAATATATCCATGTTATGCCGTTGCGCGCTGGTAATGGTTCTGGGAGTGTGTATGTTCCAGGCGGCGGCCGATTCATATAAGAAGATCTCCGAGTGGCCCGGCACGATGCGGGGCGAGCCTTTCGACATGAAGCCCCAGGGGGATTACCTCTATGCCAGCATGAACGGGCAGGGCATCCTGAACGTGATGGCCGCCGGAACGGTAGATCTGACCATGGTTTCGCAGCTGCAGCTGGAATCCTCTTACTGCTACGGCATTTATATCGAAGGCAACACTCTCTATCTGGGCCAGACGAATGGCATCCAGCTGGTAGATATTTCGGATCCACGGAACCTGAAACTGAAAGAGCGCTGGGAGCTGGGATATTACGAAACCAATTCCACCACAGGACAGCTGGCCACGGAGAAATCCTATTACAGTGTCCTGGATCTGCACAAAAAAGGCAACCTCTTCTATCTCAGCACCGGCGGTCCCGGCTTTATCACCATGGATCTGACCGATCCCGCCAATCCCCGTCAGCTGGGCAGTTATGATCCTTATGGTTCCTATCTCCAGATGATGGATGTCAGCCCGGACGGAAATATCGCTTATGTGGTCAGCACCACCGATTATGCCTCTGCGCCGAACGGGACCAATCATGTTCATGTGCTGGATGTGAGCAATCCTTATAACCCCACTAAGATCTGGAATGATCCGTCACCGCTGAACAATCAGCGTGCCTCCGGTATCTCTCTGATTGATAACCGTCTCTATATTCCGACCTATTTCCGGGTAGGTTCCTCTTCCAAGGTCTGGGATTCGTATGGAATGCTGGGCGTGATGGATGCCACGAATCCCGCGCATCTGACTCTGGCCAAGGATAACTGGTACTACGGCTGGGATTTCTATCATTTCTTCCCGGTGATGGGCGGTGCGGGCTGGCAGGCCTGGGGTTACCTGATCCAGTGGGACGATCTGGGCTATGGCCGCGGTTATGCCAATTTGTTCGGTTTATGGGACGATCCTCTTACTCCGGTTCCTTTGCGTGAACCGATCAATATGACCGGTTCCTGCTATGCCGTGGCGTTCAAGGATCATTATGCCTTTGTGGCGGATGAACTGCGGGGTTGTGAGGTCATGGATCTCTCTGATCCGGAAGACCCTGTTCTGGTCACGACCATGTTCTTTCCGGGACCGATCAGACAGGTGAAAGTGATGGGCAATATCCTTTATGCGGCGGCCGGGGATACCGGTCTGTACATCATTGATGTCAGCAATCCGGAGGCTCCCGTCCAACTGGGCAATTATACCAGTAAATTATATATATCCGATTCCTGGGGAACTTTTTATGGTTCTGTGCGAGACTTTGTCATCGAAGGAAACACCGTCTTTCTGGGCGTGAATCTGGAAAGTCTGTTCAGCAGCTATTCCTGTGTCGAGATCATAGATATTTCGGATCTTTCCAATATAGGCATCCTGGGCTACGGCAGCTCTTACGGTTCATGTGAGGGCATCGCCAAGTATCAGGACTCCGTTCTGCTCTCTGGCACAGGCAATTATGTTTCTATAGATGTCAGCTTCCTGCATCAGGGCTCCTCTTATACCAACGCCGTTTACAAAGGCCACTTCACCGTGCCGGGCGGCGGCGGTAAGGTACTGATCCCGAATGAAACAGCCCCTGTCGGCTTCATCAGTGCCGGGAACAGCGGTCTGCTGACGGTGAATTTTGCGGATCCGGCCAATACAGGCAGCCCGTCAGAGCTTCTGACGACCAATACCGTGACCTCTTTGGCCAATCTGAGTCTGAACGGTTATCGTTCAGGACTTTCTTACCAGAACGGACAGGTGCTGGTGGGCAGCTACTACCGCGGCGCGGCGCGTGTGGATGTCTCGAATCCGCTGCAGCCGTTGCTGGTTGAGGAATATCTGCTGCCCGGCAATACGAGAAACGCTTATTTCACTGAGGACAATTCTCTCATTGTGGCGGCCCGTTCGGAATCGGGTCTGGGTATTTTCCAGAAAGAGCAGACTCCTCTGGTGCCGGCGCGTATCGTTTATTGGGATTACGCGGACACGGGCAATTTTGTGATGCTGCTTTCTCATGTTTCGGGCAATCTGACGGTGGAACGCTCCTCGGACGCTCTCCACTGGGAGACAGAACC
>JAFZAR010000356.1 GCA_017557085.1 Verrucomicrobiota bacterium
CGCGATATCATCATCGGCGGTGCTTACGACAATAACCTGCTCTGCATCGGTGAAAAGGAAGTCTTTGTCGTCGAAAGAGTGTTCAACCAATTCATGGACGCTATGGCACGCGCCGGCGCTGTGAAACTGACAGACGCACAAGTCGAACGCCTGACCAAAGAAGCTTTCGTGCCCGCGCAGAACGGTCATCTGGCCGTCAACCGCGATCTGGTAGGCCGCGATCCCAGCGTTCTGGCCAAAGTGGCCGGAACCAGTGTCCCGGCTTCCACGGAAATGCTCTACGCGGAAACAGACGCTTCTCACCTGTTCGTACAGGAAGAGCAGATGATGCCCTTCATCCCCATCGTCAAAGTTCGCGACGTGGAAGAAGGCATCAAGAGATCCCTGGAGGCGGAGCACAATTATAAGCACACGGCTATCATTCACTCTTATGACGTGAATCACATGACGGCCATGGCTCGCGCGCTGGATACGACCATCTTTGTTAAGAACGGTCCTTCCACCTGCGGTCTGGGCAGTGGTGGTGAAGGCTACGCGAGTTTCTCGATCGCCACACCCACTGGTGAAGGCATTACAACTCCCCGCACATTCACGCGCATTCGCCGCTGCGTGATGGTGGATAATCTGAGGATTTACTAGGAAATGTTACTGGCACGAGTGGTTGGAAACGTGGTTGCCACGCAAAAGCATAAAAGCTTGGTGGGACAAAGGCTCATCCTTTGTCAGCCGGAGGGTCTGGACGGGAAACCGGCCGGAGCCCCCCTGGTAGCCATCGACCCACTCGGAGCCGGAATGCATCAGCGGGTCAATCTCTCCTCGGATGGTCTCACGGCACGCAATATCGTGAACGATCCCCGGAGCCCGGCCCGCTATATCATTATTGGCATCGTGGACGAAGTCACCGCATGAAACTGGGCAGAGTCATAGGAAGAGTCACACTCAGCGTAGCCTGTCCCGCTTTGAAGGGCGCGCGCTGGCTGATCGTGGATCCCTGCGGCCGCGAGTCTGTGCAGACCCTGGCCAACGGTCAGGAGCTTTCCACGCTCTCCAAAGGCCCCAGCCCAGTTGTGTATGACGACCTCGGCGGCGGTGTGGGCGATATTATCGGTTATGTAGAAGGAGCGGAAGCCGCGGCTCCTTTTGAAAATCCCACTCCGATCGATGCCATTGACGCGGCAATCATAGATCAAGTTTTTTACAATCCGTTTGAATCATGAAAAAAGTTATAAGCACGCGGGATATCGAAGCGCTTATCGCCAACGGCGGTGATCTCTCATCCCTGCCGGTGGATGCGATCTATACTCCCTCGGCCAGAGATATGCTCAATGCCCGGAATATCAAACCCCAGGGCGCTCCCTCTTGTCCGGTGGCCGCGGCGGCTCTTGCCGCTTCCAAAGTTCCACCCTGTGAACGCGAGGTGACCAACATTGAGTCTTTCTTCAATTCGCCTGAGATCAATAAGCTCAAGGAAGATATCTGCGACATTGGACGCCGCATCTGGCAGCGCGACTATGTGGACGGCAACGGTGGCAATATCTCCATCCGTGTGGCCAAAGATCTGGTCCTCTGTACTCCGACCATGGTGTCCAAAGGCTTCCTGAAACCCTCGGATATGGGTTTTGTGGATATGAACGGCAATCAGAAGGCCGGAACCAAGAAGCGTACCAGTGAAATTTTGATGCACCTGGAGATGATGAAGGCACAGCCCAAAGCTGTCTCCTGCGTACATGCTCACCCGCCCCACGCGACAGCGTTCGCGGTGGCCCGTATCCAACCGCCCACCTGTATGATCCCCGAAATGGAGATCCTGGTCGGCGTGGCTCCCATCGCGGACTACTCCACTCCCGGCTCCATAGAAATGGGCAAAGCCGTTGCCGCTCTGGTCCAGGAACACAACACCATCCTCATGGCCAACCATGGTGTGGTGACGTGGGGTACCAGTGTGGAAGACGCTTACTGGAAGATGGAGATCGTGGATGCCTATTGCCGCACGATCGTCTTTGCCACACAACTTGGCACCGATCTGAAGACCATTTCCCGCGACAAAGTTCGTGAACTGCTCAAGATCAAGAAATCCATGGGTTTCCCGGACAGCCGCTACGGTCTGAAGGAGTGCGAGCTCTGCGACAATAACGAATGGCATCCGGGTGTTGTCTGCGGTCTGCCCAAACAGCCCGGAAACAGCACCGACACCGCTGACGCGGAAGAACTGGTGAAGAACATCACCGAAATGATTGTCAATAAACTGAAAAATTAACTTTTAGGAATCAAGTAACAAGATGAAAGTCACAGTAATTGGCGGCGGCGGCCGTGTAGGTGCCTGCGCGGCTTACGCGTTGCAATGCGGCGGTCTCGTTTCCGAGATTCAAATCCTGGACGCGAACCAGGCAGCAGCCGAGGGTGAAGCCTTGGACCTGCTGCACGGTACAGCTTTCGGCAGCGATCAGAAGATTTATGCTGGAGACTATGCCGCGGCGGCCGACAGCGATATTTTCCTGATCACAGCCGGCCTCCGTCGCAAACCCGACGAGTCCCGTCTGGATCTGATCAATCGCAATGTCTCCCTCTTCCTGCAGATCCTGGGCAGCATCAAGGCTGCCGGCATGAAGAAGGAAGCCATCGTCTTTGTGGTTTCCAACCCGGTGGACATCCTCACACGCCTGGCCGTGCGCGAGCTGGGATTGCCTTGGCAGCAGGTCATCGGTCTGGGCACCATGCTCGACACCTGCCGTTTCTCCTCACTGATCGCTCAGGAGCTGAAACTGGCTCCCAGTCAGGTCAAGGCCATCATGCTGGGCGAACATGGCGACTCCATGGTACCCATCTGGTCATCCGCCAGCGTCAACGGTTTTCCGCTGACGGGTCTGCCGTGCATGAACACCGCCATGCAGAACAAGATATCCGAACGCACCCGCGGCAGCGGCGCCGAAGTCATTTCCCGCAAGGGCGGCGCAGGCTGGGCAGTGGCCATCTCCATCCGCGAGGTCGTCCATGCCATTCTGCTGGATAAAAAGTGCATCCTGCCAGTCTCTTCGGAACAGCAGGGCGCTTACGGCATCAAAGATGTCTGCCTGAGTGTGCCGACCGTCATCGGTCGTGCCGGTGTACTGGATCAGATCGAGATCGGACTGTGGCCGCGTGAGAAACTCGGTCTTCAAAGCTCCGCGCGGGCTCTCCAGGAAACTTTCTCGAAAGTGAATTAATTTTCTTATGATCAAATCTCTGGATAAAAAACTGCAGGAAATCCACGCAAATCCTTCTTCCAAAGCGTTCATCATCGCCGATGCCAAAGATGCCGACATGGCCTTTGGTGTGCGGGCCACAGGAACACGTAATTATCTGGCCAAGTCAGGCGAGATCCCGGCACAGTTCTCTCCGGAGGTCTGGACACGCGAGGAATTCGGCTATCGCAGCCTGCCGGAATATCTGGAGATCATTCGCGAGATCGTCGCACAAAACGTGGTGGATATCATGCTGATGTCCGCCAGTGTCAACGAGCAGCTGAGCATCAAGGAAGGGCTCTTCCGGAACTCTCCCATGACGCCGGCTGCCCGCGCCAATGATACCAGCGATGTCTGGGCTATCCGTCACGGCAGCTACGTCAAAGAACCTTCCGAGACTTTCCGTTCCGCCTCCATCGACTACATCCAATGCGGCAAGGTGGAATGCGAACGTGTGGGTGCCCAGCCGGAATTTCCCGGTGCCAACCTCGGTCTCTACTCCATCACCTATGTCAACGATCTGGAGCGCGACCGCAAAGCCCTTTTAGCCTTCAAAGAATTCCGCGAGGAAGCCGAACGCAAAAAATTCCGCTACTTTCTGGAAGTCTTTGATCCCAACGTCAACTCCGGCATCCCGCCCGAAAAGCTGGGTGAATTCATCAACGACAATATCATCCGCACTCTGGCCGGTGTGACCGAAGCCGGACGGCCTATCTTCCTCAAGATCGTCTATCACGGTCCCCGTTTCATGGAAGAGCTGGTCCAGTACGATCCTCACATGATTGTCGGTGTGCTAGGTGGCAGTGCGGGAACCACTTATGATGCTTTCAAGCTGATCCACGATGC
>JAFZAR010000357.1 GCA_017557085.1 Verrucomicrobiota bacterium
ATTTATGCCGGTTGGTGTTTGTCAGCTGGGCCTTTGAAGTCCCAATTTTTTTATTCGGGAAAGCAATGTGGTCGGTTTGATCCCCAGCAGAGCCGCGGCACCATCAGCCCCTTTGATTTTCCAATTCGTTTTTTGGAGAACTTTGAAGGTGTTTTCTTTTTGCCGTTGGTTCATTTCTTCTTCGGTCAGGTAGTCCGGTTCTTGGGTATCCGTGGAAGTATTGGTCGAAGGGAAATGGACAGCAGTGTTTGCGGATTTTGTATCGATGGGGATATTGAAGTGGAGATTTCCGCCGCGGGAGAGGATGACGGCGCGCTCCACGACATTGCGCAGTTCCCGAATGTTGCCGGGCCAATCGTAATTTTGCAGTGTGGCCAGGGCGGAACGGGTCAGCTTGGGAGTATTGCACCGCAGTTCTTTGACAGATAGATCAATGAAGTGCTTTACCAGCAGGGGAATATCATCCCTGCGTTCCCGCAGAGGCGCGACCTGGATGGGGATCACATTGATGCGGTAATAGAGGTCTTCACGGAATTGTCTGGCATCCACGGCTTTTTTCAGATCCCGGTTGGTAGCGGCGACAATGCGGACATTGGCTATGCGGGTTTTATCATCACCAACTCGTTCATAGCGTTTTTCCTGGAGAACACGCAGGAGTTTGCCTTGCATTTCCAGTGGAATTTCACCGATTTCATCCAAAAAGAGCGTTCCGCCTTCCGCGGTCTCAAACCGGCCGGGACGATCCTTGACGGCTCCGGTAAAGGCTCCTTTGACATGGCCAAAGAATTCCGATTCAAATAGTTCTTTAGGAATGGAAGCGCAGTTGACACGAACCATAGGACCGTTCTTGCGGTTGCTGCGTTCATGGATCTCGTATGCGACCAGTTCCTTTCCGGTGCCGGTCTCCCCCAAAATGAGAACGGATGCATCGGTGGAAGCTACCAGTTCTATTTGACTGATGATCCTTTGCAGAGCGGCACTTTGTCCCACAAGATGTCCAAATGCCTTTGTTTCCACAACAAGTTCTTTAAGATACTCATTTTGAAGTTCCAGCTGGGATTTCAGGTGAAGTATCTCTTCAATAGCGCGGGCATTGACGATGGCCCCGCCCAGGAAGTGCGCAAAGATGTGTCCCCAGGGCTTGCCGGCTTCCTCCAGTTTATGGGTCGTAAACCCGATGACGGCTCCCAGTATTTTGTCCCTGAACATGATGGGGGTAGCCGCAAATCCTTTGATGTTTTTTTCTTTGATCCATTCAAGTCCTTCGATAGAAGAAGGATGTTTCCTCCAGTCGGGGATATAGTTCTGCTGACCGGATTGAGTGGATTCTCCCAATAATCCTATTCCCAAAGGAATGCGGCTGTTAGGATCATTGATCAGTTTATCCCGGTCGGAGACGTAGAAACGAGGATGGACCTTGCCAATATGCAGGTGGAGGCATTGTGAATGATCGGAACAGTGGTGTGCCATCGGGCAGGCAATACAGAGGTCTCCTTTCTCCAGCAGCCATATTTGAGCACAAACAACATCGCTTGGTCCCTCAATGATGGCATCTATTAATTTATTCAAAAGTGAATCCAAAGAGCGCTCATGGGAAAGTTCCATGAGGAGATTCATTGCCCGGTTGGAATCAATGGTATGTTTTGTGGCCCCGTTCATAACACGGCGAGATAAAATAGAGAAGAAGTACGAAAAAATCAACATTTATTGGTCGAAATTTTGAACGTTCAAATTTTCGACCTATTACTTAGAAATGTTAGTGTAAGATTATATAATTGATTATAAAGTAGTTGTAAGTGATTTTGATGATTTGGCACAGAAAATGCTTAGAAGGTTTGGCTGCGTTTCCCGCAGTATCAATGAACTCGCGTTCAAATCAAAATGATCTATTGGAAGAGATGATGCTCACCATTGACGAAGCGAATGAAGTCAATTTTGGTGAGATTGTTTTGTCGTCTCGTGTACCGGTGTGGGTCATTTTTGGAGCGCGATGGAGTACTCCCTGCCAGGCTCTGATTTCTACGTTGTCTGAAGTCCATGCATTGCTGGGTGATCTGGCAAAGCTGGTCAAAGTAAACGCGGATGAGAGTGTTGGTCTGGGGATTTGGTACGGTGTGGATAGTTTGCCGACACTCCTTTACTTTGAAAAAGGATTGCTTTGTGCCAGGATCGTAGGAATGTCTGATAAAAAGAATCTTCTCGCGAAAATGAAACGCATCATGGATGGAGAATTTGATGGAGAAGGAGCCTAGTTCCGGCATTATAAATAAGATTTTACAGTATGATGAAAAATAAGATTCAAAAAGTTAGGGCAATAGGCGGCATTACGACCGCTTTGCTGTGCGCGCTGGCGCTGACGGCTTGCAAGAAAGAGCAACAGCAGCAGGCCGCACCGCCGCCTCCGGTTGTAACCACAGTCAGTATTCAAAAATCACCTGTACTGCTTACCAGTGAATTACCGGGACGCACGGCGGCTTACCGCATTGCGGAGATTCGTCCACAGGTCAATGGTGTCATCCTCAAGCGGCTTTTTGAAGAAGGCAGTGATGTGAAAGCAGGGGATTCCCTTTACCAGATCGATCCTGCGCCGTTCCAGGCGGCTTTGAATAATGCCAAAGCGGCACTGACCCGCGCTGAGGCGAATCTGCCGGCTATACAGCTGCGTGTGGATCGTTATCAGAAAGCATTGGAAAACAAGGCTGTCAGCCAGCAGGATTATGATGACGCGGCTTCCAACCTGAAACAGGCCGAAGCGGACATCCAATACTATAAAGCGATGGTGGATACAGCGGAGATCAACATGAATTATTCCAAGGTGCTTTCTCCTCTGACAGGTCGCATTGGTACTTCTTCCGTGACGGATGGCGCGACGGTGACCGCTTATCAGCAGATACCGCTGGCCACAGTGCAGCAATTGGATCCCATTTATGTAGATGTTCCTCAATCCACGACAGATCTGCTTGGACTGAAGAAACGGCTTCAAAACGGACAGTTGACTTATGACGGTGCGACAGTGACGGAAGTGGAACTGATGCTGGATGATAATTCCACTTATTCTCACAAAGGAACATTGCAGTTCCGTGATGTGACGGTCGATCCTACGACTTCTACCATGACGCTCCGCATGGTGTTTCCGAATCCGGATGGAGAACTTCTGCCGGGCATGTACGTGAGAGCGATTGTGAGAGAGGGCATCAACAAGGAAGCACTGATGCTGCCGCAGGAAACGGTGACAAGAGATCGTAAGGGGAATCCGTATGTGATGGTTTTCAGAGACGGAAAGACTTATCGTCAGATGATCGAAGTGGATCGCGCTATCGGCAATATGTGGATGGTGAAATCCGGAATCACAGAGGAAGATCATATCGTGCTCGAAGGTCTCCAAAAGATTTCTCATGAAGGTGCAGCTTCTGAAGATTACAAAGGTGTGTTCAGCAGAGATTCTGCCGGGACAGAAGAGGCCGCTCAATAAGTTTGTGACATCTAAAAAGGAATAGTATGTTATCAAAATTCTTTCTGGATCGTCCCGTGTTCGCATGGGTGATCGCCATCATATTGATGGTTTCGGGTGTGATGGCTATTTTTACTCTGCCCATTGCACAGTACCCTAATGTTGCTCCGCCGACGATCGCTATCTCCGCGTTTTATACAGGCGGTTCTGCGGAAACGGTTGAAAATTCCGTGACTCAGATCATTGAGCAGAAGATGATCGGCTTTGATAATCTGCTTTATCAAAGCGCGACCAGTGAATCTTCAGGCCGCGCGCGTTTGGAGCTGACTTTTGCTCCGGGTGTGGATCCGGATATGGCTTGGGCGCAGGTGCAGAATAAGCTGCAGTTGGCTATGGCAGGTTTGCCATCCGATGTTCAGAGTAAAGGTGTGTCTGTGGTCAAGAGTACCCGCAGTTATCTGATGTTCGTGGGTATCACATCCAATGACGGCAGCATGAACGGTGAAGATTTGCGTGACTACGCCAAGTCTGTGCTGGAAAGTGTGCTGGCTCGTGTGGAGGGTGTCGGTGAAGTTGAGGTGTTCGGCGGTGAATATGCTATGCGCATCTGGATCGACACCGAGAAACTGGTAGGATACGGTTTGACATTCAGCGATATTGCCACGGCTTTGCGCAGCTACAACGTGGAGATTTCCGCCGGTCAGTTTGGTGACGGCCCGGCTCCTGAGGGACAGCGCTTGAATGCGTCCATCATTGTGCAGAGCTTCCTTAAAACACCGGAAGAATTCGACGCGATTCCGATCCGCACGAATGATGACGGTTCTGTAGTCCGAGTCAGTGATATTGGTCATTCAGAGCTGGGTACGGATAATTACAACATTGATGTTCGTTACAATAAACAGTATCAGGCGGGTATCAGTATTCGTCTGGCTGCCGGAGCGAACGCTTTGACGACGGCGGATAATGTAAAGAAAAAGATGGAAGAGCTGAAGCCCTTCCTGCCGCCGGGAATGGATGTGATGTATCCTTATGATACGACTCCGTTTATTCGAGTCGCGATCAAAGAGGTCGTTCATACTCTGGTGGAAGCCATTATTTTGGTTTTTATCGTGATGTTTGTGTTCCTGGGCAATTTCCGTTCCACGATCATTCCGACGATCGCTGTACCGGTCGTTCTTTTGGGGACATTCGCCATTTTGATGATTTTTGGTTATTCCATCAACATGTTGACGATGTTCGCTATGGTACTGGCCATCGGTCTGCTGGTGGACGATGCTATTGTTGTCGTGGAAAACGTGGAACGTATCATGGAGGAGGAAGGATGCTCTCCGCGCGAAGCTGCTTCCAAATCTATGGATCAGATCACCAGCGCTTTGATCGGTATCGGTCTGGTGCTTTCCGCGGTGTTTGGTCCGATGGCGTTTTTCAGTGGTTCAACGGGTGTCATCTATCGGCAGTTCTCCGTTACGATCGTATCTTCCATGCTGCTGTCTGTGGTGGTGGCTTTGGTGCTGACTCCCGTATTGTGTGCCACGATGCTGAAGCAAATGCCGAAAGGATCAAGTGCTGCTGAATCCGGGATCAGGATATTGCGCCCATTCTTCAGGATTTTTGAGAAATGTTTCAATTTCTGTCGTAATGGCTACGTGAGAATGTTGAAACATTCTTTGAATCGCAAGGTCTTTTATTTCTTTGTTTATTCCATTATTTGTGTGGCATTTGTCTATGTTTTCAGAGGAATGCCCACTTCTTACTTGCCGGATGAAGATCAGGGTATGGTCATTATGATGATCAATACACCGCCGGGTTCAACGACTGAACAAACAAGAAAGGTTGTCACAGAAGTGGCGGATTACTTCCTTGAAAATGAGGCGGATTGTGTTGAATCAAGTATGACTGTGGTTGGTTTCGGTTTAGGCGGTGCAGGTCAGAATCAAGGCATCTCGTTTGTGAAGTTGAAAGACTGGAAAGAGCGAGTGGGCGCGGACAAAAAAGTGCCGGCTATCACAAAACGTGTAATGGCTCGATTCTATGGAAGCCGCGAGGCGAATATCTATGCATTCTCGCCGCCTCCTATCATGGAATTAGGTCAGGCCAAAGGCTTTGACTTCCAGTTGATCGACTTGGGCGGTGTGGGCCATGAAGCCTTGACTGATGCCAGAAATCAGCTGATGGGAATGGTGATGGCGGATATCCAGTCGCCGAATCCGACATTGGCTATGGTGCGTCCGAACGGTATGGATGATGTCCCTCAATATCATCTGGATGTGGATTGGGGTAAGGCTGGCAGCCTGGGTATTCCCATCAATGAGATACACAATACGATCTCGACTGCGTTTGGTTCCGCTTATGTGAACAACTTTGTGCTGAATGGCCGTGTCAAACGTGTCTATATGCAGGCGGATCCTCATTATCGCATGTTGCCGGAGGATATCGGTAATTTATACGTCCGCAATAAAGCGGGCAAGATGGTTCCTGTTTCTGCGTTGATCAGCGGTTACTGGACTTACGGTTCTCCCAGTTTGCAGCGTTTCAACGGATTCCCCAGCATGAACATTCTGGGCGAAGCCGCGCCGGGACGCAGCACGGGTGAAGCTATGAAGATGATGGAAGATTTTGTAAAGAAACTGCCGGCCGGTATTGGCTGTGACTGGCAAGGTTTGTCCTATCAGGAACGTCAGGCTACTTCTCAGACTGGACCGCTCTATGCGTTCTCTGTGCTGGTCATTTTCCTTTGTTTGGCGGCGCTTTATGAAAGCTGGCCGATCCCCATCGCGGTGTTGCTGACGCTGCCGCTGGGTGCTATCGGCGGTTGTATCGCGTCCAGCTTGATGGGAATGCCCAATGACGTGTACTTCCAGATCGGTTTGCTGACGACACTGGGACTGACGACTAAGAACGCGATCTTGATCGTTCAGTTTGCTAAAGCCCGTGTGGAGGAGGGAATGGAGCTGATCCCGGCTACATTGGAAGGCGCGAAACTGCGTTTCCGTCCCATTATGATGACCTCTCTGGCGTTTGGTTTTGGTGTGCTGCCTCTGACTTATACATCCGGCGCAGGATCCGGAGCGCAAAACGCGATCGGTATCCCGGTGTTAGGTGGTGTGATCAGCGCGACCTTCCTGGTATTGATTTTTGCTCCGCTTTTCTATGTGATCATTATGAGATTGCTGGCTAAGAAGGAACTGCAAAAGTCTGCCCAAAAGAGAAGGGAACTTGCAACAGGAACACAAGTAACGGAGGCTCGATAAGATGAGAAAGAATAAATTCACATTGTTTGCTATTGCGGCATCAGTTCTGATGATGACCGGTTGTACGATGGCACCTAAATATGAGCGTCCGCAGTCTCCGGTACCGTCTGAGTGGCCTAGCGGACAGGCGTATGACCCGACAAAAGTCACCAAGGAAGATGTGACGGCCGGGGAAGACGTGTTGAACCTGAGATGGCGTGATTTCTTCACGGATCCCAAGCTGAAAGAGGTGATCGGGATCGCCTTGGAGAATAACCGTCAGTTGAAGGGTGCTGCTCTGAATGTGGAATACTATCGCAAGTTGTACCAAATCCAGGCGGAAGGACTGCTGCCGGTAATCAATGCCACCGGAAGCATCAGCCGGGCTCGTGTCCCCGGTGATCTATCCGGAACGGGCCGCAGGATGACTACGGAACGGGATGATGTCGGTTTGGGCGCGGCAGCGTGGGAAATCGATTTCTTTGGCCGTATTCGCAGTTTGAAAGACGCGGCGATGCAGGAGTATCTGGCCACAGAGCAGGCACAGCGCAGCGCGCAGATCTCGGTTATTTCCGCGATTGCGCAGACCTATTTGCGGCTGGCAGCGGATAAGGAATGCTATGACATCAATCAGAATCTGGTGAAAGACTATCGCAAAACGTATGATCTGGTGAAAAACAACTACGATTTGGGATTGGTTTCCGAGATCGATCTGAGCCGTACCGCTTCTCAGGTGGCGGCTTCGGAAAGAGCTGCGGCCACATTCCTGCAGTCCTACGCTCAAGATAAAAACCAGCTGGATTTTCTGGCCGGCACGGAAGTTCCGGCGGAATTGCTTCCGGATTCTCTTACATCGTTGAACCCGTCTCGGGAGATTTGCGCGGGACTGTCTTCGGATATCCTGCTGAAACGTCCAGACATTCTGGGAGCTGAGCATCAGCTTTTGGCGGCTAATGCCAATATCGGCGCGGCTCGCGCGGCCTATTTCCCGCGGATCTCTCTGACAGCGGCTATTGGTTCCGCCAGCAGTGAGTTGTCCGGGTTGTTCAAATCTGGCAGCGGTTATTGGAGTTACGCGCCGCAGGTGGTACTGCCGATCTTCGATACAAGGACCTGGTCTTCTCACAAGGCTTCCAAGGTGAAGAAAGAGATGATGATCAACAGTTATGAAGAGGCCATCCAATCTGCGTTCCGCGAAGTGGCGGATGTGCTGGCAGTCCTGGGAACGGTCGATCGTCAGTTGTCGGCACAGCAGGCTTATGTGGATTCTGTGAAAAAGACTTATGAGCTGACAGAATTCCGTTATGAATCCAATCTGGATAGCTCCCTGAGCGTGTTGGACGCGCAGCGTTCTTTGCGTGGGGCGCAGGATACGTTGGTCGCCATGTATCTCCAAAAGCAGGTGAATCACATCAGACTTTACGCGGTGCTGGGCGGTGGATGGGATCCCGAAGAGGATACTGAAAACACCGGCGAGACACCGGTAAATAACGAAAATACTGCTGAACAGAAGTAGTTTTTAATACATCATACTGATAACAAAAGACGTCATCGGGATACCGGTGGCGTCTTTTTTGCGAATAATTTAGAGAGAGATTGCCCCCCGGAGAAAGGTGTGTTATCTTTAGACGCATGAACAGGAGAGCTTTCTTGTTGATGTCTGCGGCCGGTGCTTTAGCCGTAACCGCAAAATGCGCAGCGATTTCCATGCCTTCCGTTTTCGGAAGGGATTCTGAGGCAAAACTGCCCGATCTGTGTGTGGGCAGAGTTATGACAGTGAACGGGGATATTCGTCCCTCTAAAATGGGGATGACACTGCCTCATGAATATTTGGTTCGCGATTTTGATGGATTACACGGTGGAAGCGCTATCCGCTACGACATGGAGAAAGCATTTAATCTTTTGATGCCGTACCTGTTAGCATTGAAACGCGCCGGCTGCGATACACTGGTGGAGTGTACACCGGTTTATATTGGGCGCAATGTTCGCTTTTTGCAGCGTCTGTCCAAAGCCTCCGGATTGAATATCCTGACCAATACCGGCTGCAGTGGAATGGATAAAAACCGATACCTGCCCGAATACGTGAGAACAGATACGATTGAAGATATCGCATTCCGTTGGATAAGAGAATCTTGGTATGGAATCGGGGATACAGGGATACGGCCGGGGTTTATTCAGATCGGAGTTGAGGGAACAGGTTTGTCTGCGGTGCATGGAAAACTTTTCCAAGCCGCGGGAAAGGCTCATCTGCAAACAGGACTGCCGATCATGGTCCATGCTTCGGATTCTATCTCGGTTTTGGAAGGACTGAGCCTGCTGCGGAAAGAAGGCGTGGATGCCAGCGCGCTGATCTGGTCGCATACCGCGGAAAGCGATACAGCGGATCTCTTGGAAGTAACACGCTTAGGAGCTTGGGTTTGCATGGACAATGTAAAAACAGCGAGCATTACGGAATCGGTAAAAACACTCTATCGGCTGAAAAAAGCGGATATGCTGGATCATGTGCTGATATCCCAGGCGCATTACTGGACTGTGGATGAAAAACGTGAGCTGAAAAAAATGGGTGAGGACCGAATGTACCTGACGATCTTCAATAAACTCATTCCGCGCTTGGAAAAAGCCAACTTCAGCCGATCCGATATCCGCCGCCTGACAGAGAAAAATCCCCAGAAAGCGTTTGAGATATCCGTGCGCAAAGGAAAAACACACAAAAAATATCTGCTGTTTTAAAATAAGAAAAGATTGCTGTCTTTAAAAATAATTTGTATATTTTGGCAGTGCCGTTCGTGCGGAATGCCGGCACAATGAAGTTTCCCGCCTGTTTGGCGAGAACCAGGAGTTAAGTCTGACCTTAACTCCGATAACCAATCCTGGACGATTAACTCAGCGGTTAGAGTGTCTGCTTTACACGCAGGATGTCGGGGGTTCAAATCCCTCATCGTCCACCATTTTTTATACTTCTACGGTTCTTTGTTTTTCTCTATTTTAATCAATATACCATTGATAAATAGAATGTTATGATGGTTGTTATCGCCTTTCAAGGGTGTTAATTTTATACTTGACTTTTTAGAGTGAATTACTACTTTTTGCAGTTTTTTGAGTAAATTTGAGAAAAATGTTGCTAAAATTGTTGGTGAGTGTTGGTAAAAGTGTTGGTAATTTTTACCGTTGGTATATGATAAAAACACATTGTTTTATTTTTCACAAAAGAGTTCATTTTTATTCAATGGTGTTTTGTTGAGAATATCCTGATTCTTCAACAAAAAATAAAGAGTGATGGAACCATTGAGTAAGAAACGTATTGTTTATTGTACTTGAATCAATGGTTGTTATCCACATGGATCCTTATTGATGAAAAAGACTGTCAACTATATGGATAATGGTTCTTTATGTCACAAAACCCATCTACAAACCTATTTTATACTATAACATACTTTATATGAGTTCAATCCTGTCCAAAATAAAAAGGCG
>JAFZAR010000358.1 GCA_017557085.1 Verrucomicrobiota bacterium
CCCAGGCGTTCGGCTGTTTCTGGCCCACGGGATGTGTTGCTTCATCACTGTTGTAACCATACCAGCCTACTTCATCCAGGTTGGGACAAGGTTCTTTCCATAGCTGTTCCTCGGTCGGGATATTGGTCCCGTTATTGAAAGCTGTAGTCGTTCCGGCACGGCAGGCGTATTCCCACTGCGCTTCGGTCGGCAGGGTGTATTCATACCCCTCTGGCAGTATTCCCGCTTCTTGTTCGATCTCAGTCAGTTTAGCGCAAAATTCCATCGCGTCATCCCAGCTGACCTGTTCCACCGGCAGATCAGTTCCTTGGAACTTAGAGGGATTCTTTCCCATAATGGCTTCATACTGCGCCTGGGTCACTTCATACTTGCCCAGCCAGTAGCCCTGGGTCAGCGTCACTTGATGCTGGATTTCATCATCGTCTCTACCCAGCTCGTCTTCCGGACTGCCCATGATGAACGTCCCCGGTTCAATCCAGACGAAATCCAGCGGCACACCACCCGGCAGCGTGACGGAACCGTCTTCGCCCGGCGACAGCGGCTGCCCCGGCTGATCGGATAATGTCACACAGAAAAAGCGTTTCTCGTTTCCCGTCCTCACACGGTAAGGACTGGAAGCCGATTCCACTTTTGTCCAGTTCACAGCATCATCACTCTGCAAGAGCGTGCCTGTGTAGTTCAAGATTAACTCGTTCTCCGTCTGGATATAATCGAGAGTCGGAGTGTTGGTCGGAGGCGTGCCTTGGGCGGCCTGCGCGGTCATTCCGGCTAACGCCAGAACCGACATTACTGAAAGCAATGGTATTCTCATGATTTTTAATTCTTTATGGCCTTCGGCACCAAACCGAAAGATGTTACCGAGACAATGTAGCACATATTTGGCAAGAGCTCAAGGGAGAATATTAGTCCATTAGAAACACTGATGAACACAGATAAGAAAATAAAAAAGGAGAGACTTCAGCCTCTCCCGTAAAATCTATTCAAAAAAGCGGATCCTACTCCGCGTAAACGTACTTCGCCACCTCGCTCTGAGGAATCTCATACTCAACAGATATCTGCTTGATGATCTCCTCTTGGGTCATACCCAATTTGCGATAAGCCGCTATCAGAAGCTTGATTCCTTCCAATCGTCCTTTTTGGATTCCTTTTTGAAATCTCTTTTCAGCAATTTCTTCCATTATTTGACACATTTCTTACTCCGCGTAAACATACTTCGCCGCCTCGCTCTGAGGAATCTCATACTCAACAGATAACTGTTTGATGATCTCCTCATTAGATAATCCTAATTGGCGATACAGCTTTATGGTTACCTGTATCCCTTTTTGAATTCCTTCCAAGCGTCCTTCTTGGATCCCTTCCAAACGTCCTTTTTGGATTCCTTTTTGAAATCTCTTTTCAGCAATTTCTTCCATTATCTGGCACATTTCTTTTTCTCCTTTTGTATCGTTTTTTAAATAATTGACTCTCTCAGCAAGCACCTTATAGTGCATCTTCTCCGGATCTGGCTCTCTGAAGTCTCTCATCAGCCAGCC
>JAFZAR010000359.1 GCA_017557085.1 Verrucomicrobiota bacterium
ATTTAACTGCTTCCGCATAGTCTTGTTTTACACCTTTACCACCGGCATAGCAGAGGGCCATGTTGAATTGTGCACCGGGAAGTCCCTGTTCGGCTGCCTTTTGATACCATTTAACTGCTTCCGCATAGTCTTGTTCTACACCATTGCCATAGGCATAACTGCTGCCTAAGTTAGATTGTGCCTGAGCAACGCCCTGTTCCGCGGCCATCCGATACCATTTCAAGGCTTCTTTATGATCTTGTTCTACACCTTTACCCAGGTCATAGTAGGTACCCAGGTTGAATTGCGCATTAGCAAATCCTTGTTCCGCGACTTTCCGAAGCCATTTGACAGCTTCTGCATAGTCTTGTTCTACACCGTCACCGTTGGCATAGCTGATGGCTAAGTTAAATTGAGCTTCGACAACTCCTTGCTCAGCGGCCTTACGATACCATTTAACAGCTTCCGCATAATCTTGTTCAATACCGTCGCCGTTGGCATAGCAGATGCCTAAGTTGGATTGAGCTTCAGCATCTCCTTGTTCAGCGGCCTTATGCAACCATTTAACAGCTTCCGCAAAATCTTGTTCAACACCATCGCCATTGGCATAGCAGATGCCTAAGTTAAATTGAGCTTTGTCATTTCCCTGTTCAGCGGCCTTACGCCACCACTTAACGGCTTCTTTATAGTCTTGTTCCACTCCTTGGCCAAAAGCATAGTAAACGGCTAAGTTAAATTGTGCTTTGGCATCTCCTTGTTCTGCCAATATACGCATCTCATTGAATTCTTTAGCATCTTCCATAATTAGTTCCTTCTAATTTCTTCTATAGAAATATCTTTCAGTCCTGTTTACCCATGAGCTTGACTCATGTATTGATCCGCAAAGCTAGGAAAACATAATTGAGATGGGATGTCAACCGTTTTTTAATGGATAAAATATATTGGGATCCAAAGATATATAAAAACAAACAGAGCGCTTCCCGGAAGGAAAACGCTCTGTTATTGGGTAACGTGTCATTCAGAAGGAATCACACGTTTGATACGCGGGGTAATTAGATACCTTTCTCGATCATGTAGGAGAGGAGGTTGCCCACACGGTTGCTGTAACCCCATTCATTGTCGTACCAGCTGACCAGCTTGAAGAAGCGGCTGTTCAGGGCGATACCGGAACCGATATCGAGAATGGAGGAAAGCGTGCAATGGATGAAGTCGCTGGAGACGACCTGATCCTTGGTTGTGCCGAGGATACCCTTCATGTAGGTCTGGCTGGCCTTTTCCATGGCGGCGCAGATCTCTTCATAGGAGGTGTCCTTGGAAGTTCTGAAAGTCAGATCCACGACGGAAACGGTCGGGGTCGGAACGCGCAGAGACATACCGGTCAGCTTGCCTTTGACCTCAGGGCACACGAGCGCGACAGCCTTGGCGACGCCGGTGGTAGAGGGGATGATGTTGGTCGCGGCGGAACGGCCACCTTTCCAGTCCTTGCGGCTGGGACCGTCAACGGTCTTCTGGGTGGCGGTGTAGCTGTGGACGGTGGTCATGAGACCTTCTTCCACGCCGATACCTTCTTTGAGCAGGACGGCGACCAGCGGGGCCAAGCAGTTGGTAGTGCAGGAGGCGTTGGAAACAACAAAGTGTTTGGCCGGATCATAGTTGGTGTGATTGACACCCATGACGACGGTGATGTCTTCGTTCTTCGCGGGAGCGGAGATGATGACGCGTTTGGCACCGGCGGTGATGTGGCCTCTGGCCTTGGTGGCATCAGTGAAGAGACCGGTGGATTCGATCACGACTTCCACGCCCAGTTCTTTCCAAGGAAGACCGGAGGGATCCTTGGCGCTGACGACCTTGATCTGTTTGCCATTGACGATGAGGACATCGGGAGCTTCCTTGTCCGGGGAGGACTTGGCACAGTCCACGGTACCATTGAAACGACCCTGTGTGGAGTCATATTTCAGAAGATAAGCCAGATTGTCAGCGGGAACAATGTCACCCACGGCAACGACTTCGACACCTTTTTCAAGAAGACCTTGTTCGGCGATCGCGCGGAAAACCAAGCGGCCAATGCGTCCGAACCCATTGATTGCAACTTTAACTGCCATATTTCTAATTCTTAACTTAAACGTGCATCCGGTGATGGGATGCACACGGTACTCTTGTACGATATTTTTTCCAGAAAATCAACGATAAAACTCGCAAAACATTTCAAAGGAGCCGAATAAAAATGGAAAAACAATATAATTAATAGAAAATCAAAATGTTATGAAGTATGATCAGAAGAGGAGAGAATCGAGCCGTGTGGTTTTCTGGGAGATTTTGACGTGATTTGGTACTTATGGGTGCTCTGCGTGAAGATTTTGATTGTTTTTCAAGGCCGGATGTGGTTGACTGGTGGGTGTCCGGCGTATTCGCGCCGGATGATATCTATGTAGAATAAGAGGGCTGGCGAAGGTTCTGTCGGAAGCTCTTTTTGCCTCAGCGGCAGAAGGATAAGTTTGGAAGA
>JAFZAR010000360.1 GCA_017557085.1 Verrucomicrobiota bacterium
ATTGAAAGGCGAATTATGCGACTTACTCGCACCCTTGGAAGCATCGTAGATCCATTCCTCGTCCGGATCCAGTACGGTCAGATCCGCGTCCGCACCCACGCTCAGAGTCCCCTTGGGAATGCCCAGCAGCTTGGCAGGAGCGGTCGTGAACTTCTTCACCAGTTCCGGCAGGGTCAAAATGCCGCGGTGATATAATCCCGTCAGCGCCAGTCCCACTTCCGTTTCCAGACCAATGACACCGAAAGGCGCCAGGTCGAACTCCACCTCTTTCTCGTAACCGCAGTGCGGCGCGTGGTCGCTGGAGATCACGTCGATCGTTCCGTCTTTCACTCCTTCCAGGATGGCCTTGCGGTCTTCGGCGGAGCCCAGCGGCGGATTCATCTTGAAAAAGGTGTTATACCGTTTCCATTCGGGCCGGACCGCCGTCTTGCCGATCCCGGTGAAAATATCAAAATAGCTCTTGCCGTCTTCGGCCCAGAAAGCATCCGAACCGGCCAGCGAAGCATCCGTCAGCGTGATGTAATGCGGACACGTCTCGGCATAGATGGTAACACCCTCCGCCTTCGCTTTGCGGATCATGGCCACGCTCTCCGCGCTGCTCACATGCTGGCAGTACATCCTCGCACCCAGCGTCTTAGCTAATAAAATATCACGAGCCACGATGATCTCCTCGCCCAGACTGGGCCAGCCGCGCAGTCCCAAGCGGGTACTCCAGTAACCGGCGTGCATCACTCCGTCGCTGGTCGCGCTCACGTCCTGGCAGTGATCCATCACCAACAGGTCGAAAATCTGGGCGTACTCCACCGAACGGCGCATCAGATCGTTGTTCTGGATGCAGTGACCGTCATCCGTGATCGCCACCACACCGGATTTCTTGAGTCCGCCGATGGGAGCCATCTCCTCGCCTGCTAATCCCTTGCTGATCGCGCCCGCGATGAACACGTTCACGGCGGCATCCCGGTGGCAGTGTTCTGTGACAAACGTCACCGCGCTGGGCGAATCCAGCGGCGGAACCGTATTCGGCATACAAACCACACTGGTAAAACCACCGCACGCCGCGGCAGCCGTCCCGGTCTGGATGGTTTCCTTGGCCGTCTGACCCGGCTCACGCAGATGGACGTGCATATCAATGAAACCGGGACATAACACCTTCCCGTTCAGCGAAACGCGCTCGGCTCCCTCTGTTTGATCGGCGGGGATCGTTTTCCCCACAGCCGCGATCTTGCCGTCACGGATCAGCAGTTCTCCCGCTTCATCCAGTCCATTGGCCGGATCCACTATTCGAGCATTCTGAAGCAACACCAGGCTCATACACTTACCCTATCTGTTTAACACCGCGAACTCAATGCAAAACCGCGCAAAAAGCCCGCTCTTTTTTATCTTCTCTGTTCAAAACAAAAGAGAGACACAGCCGGGCACGTTCTGCGCCTTCCGCATCTCCCTTTTAGAAAGGAATATCTCAAAAAAACTTATTGGTCCAGTTCGTTGACCGTCACAGTCATCTGAACCGCGATACGCTTGTCCACCTCGCTGGCCAGAGCCAGATCGGTGCCGCCTTTGCTGTTGCGCACCTGTGTGGTGATGCGGACATTGCCTTCCACATCTTCCACTTTCACATAGATCGTGCGCTTATCCACTTTGGCTTCCAGCGTATAGGTGATCGTGTTCTCTCCGTAGAGGTTACCGATCTCGGCCAATACTTTCTTGGCATCTTTGAACGCGATATCCATCGTGATCGGAGCCTCATACAGACTCACGATCTTGTCATTGATCATCGGATTTCCCGCGCGTTTGCGGCCGTCCACCGTTCCGACACAACCTGTCAGAGCCGCGGCACAGCCAACCATCATCGTCTTTAAAAACGCTCTTTTTGTCATCATATCATCCATCTTTCTTTAATTGAGCTTGATACATCCGCTGGCCAACACAGCCGACAGACACATCAGTATCGCAAAAAAAACTCTCATAAAACTGCTGCCCGCGAGACCTCAACCAGTCCCGCGCCACTGATTATACTCCACATCCGAAAATAATCAAACCGCAATTCACAAAGAATGAAAAAACAAACACGGCTTTCACCGTTTCGGATGAAAGCCGTGTTTTTTCAGGAACCGGGCCGCCGTTTCAGACGGCCTTGATTCCTCGATTCAGTGAGAATTACTTCACACTGCGATAGAACTTCTGGCTGGCAACTTTGACGTCAACCACATAGGTTCCATCTTCCGCACCCACGACCGGTGTCCAGGTCACACCATCAGTACTCTCTTCGAGTGTACCGGTGAAGGTGATGACCAGTGCATCAGCAGCAGCATTGACCAGGCCCTTGACAGAGCCGGCTTTGTTGATGCTGAGAGCCGGAGCTTCTTCACCATCGTCTGTGGTGTCATCTTCTTCAACCACGATGTCAACGAGCACTTCAGTGTATGCATTCTTGAAGCGTTTTCTATCAGTCGGGATGAAGGTAGCTGACAGTCTCAGCTTGCCATTGACCACAAACTTGCTTTCCGGAGTGACCACATAACCGAATGCCGGATTGTAGTAGAAGTGACCTTCCACAACCTTACCATCCACCATAGCAGTCGCGTTCAGATGCTCAGCGCTCAGGATTGTACCGTAAGCGATCGGGCTCTTCGGTTCCCAAGTGATTTGGACATCCGCCTTAGGCGCAACTGTCACTTCAACAGGATCCGATTCAGCCGGTTCGTAGTTATTGTCACCAGCCTGTTTGGCGATGACAGTCACTGTACCAACCTTCAGAGCAACCAGATTCTGGCTCAGGATGCTTGTATCGCTGATGACGATATCCACAGGCAGTCCGCTGGTCGTTACCACGGTAGCCGTGGCACTGTCGCCCACATTCAGCACTGTCGGATTCACTGCCAAGATGACCTCTTGTGTGGCCTTCTTCACTGTCAAGGTGCTTGTCACCTGTTCAGGAGCTGTGTAGTTGGCAGAACCTTCGGTCAGTGTCGCAACGATACCGTTCTTGTAGGTTCCGGCATCCTTGACCGTGTCGGGATAGATGCTGGTGACTTCGTATTTGACCGCATCACCTTCCAGCAGACCTTCGACC
>JAFZAR010000361.1 GCA_017557085.1 Verrucomicrobiota bacterium
CAAAATCCACAGAAAGCCTTATTGAGGAAGTCGTCTTTGTCGTAAATGGCGATCGGGTCGAAAAACGCCTGGTCAAGCGCGGCATCAGTGATGATAATTACACGGAAATTCTTGAAGGACTTCAAGAAGGAGAGGAAATTGTCAGCGGCGGCTATAAGGCCATCAGCAAAGATCTTGAAGATGGCAAACTCATCCTGGTCAAACCCTAGTATGTCCCTTCCGCTCATTCAAATCGAAAATGTTTGTAAAGCCTACAACATGGGCGCGGAAACTGTCCATGCGCTGAGAGGTGTCAATTTACAGATTTTCAAAGGCGAATATGTCGCTATCATGGGGCCCAGCGGTTCCGGTAAATCCACTCTGATGAACATTCTGGGATGTTTGGATACCCCAACCTCCGGCAGTTTTATCCTGAATGGACATGCTGTAGATCAAATGGATGATGATGAACTGGCGGACATCCGCAATCGGGAGATTGGATTTGTCTTTCAAACTTTTAATCTGCTTCCCCGGAGCACTTCCCTACACAATGTGGAACTTCCTCTTATCTATGCAGGAGTTGATTTAGATGAGCGTTTGGAAATCGCCAGAAATGCGTTGATCCAGGTAGGTCTCAAAGCGCGCATGAACCACAAGCCCAATGAGCTTTCCGGCGGTCAGCGTCAGCGTGTTGCCGTAGCGCGCGCCCTTGTAAATAATCCATCTATTCTGCTGGCGGACGAACCGACCGGCAATCTTGACACCGCTACCGGTGATGAGATCATGCTTCTGTTTGATGAACTTTATAAGAAGGGCAATACTATCATTCTGGTAACACACGAAGAGGATATCGCGCAAAGAGCACGGCGCATCATCCGTATTCGTGACGGCAGGATCGCTTCTGATGAACCACATCAGGTGAGTTAAATTACGCTATGAAGCTCAAAAATGAATTGTCAGAGAGTTTCCGCATCGCGTTTGACGCAATCAACGCTAATAAGATGCGGTCTATCCTGACAACTTTGGGCATCGTGATCGGCGTGGTCACTGTTTCCCTGATGAGCATGGCCATTGACGGCGTATCCAAGAGCTTCGTTCAAAGTATCTCAGTATTAGGTTCAGATATCCTTTATATCGAAAAGGAATCCTGGATGGATCATTCAGACTGGTGGAAACGCAGAGGCCGCAGAGATATTGAGCTTTCTCAGGCCAAAGAACTTGTTCGTTTAGCGGGGGATCGCTATATCATTTCCCCTTATGTTTCTCATCAAGTCTGCACTGTAAAATATGGAAGTGAAAGCATCACGGGTGTTTTCATGGACGGAGGTTCCGCAGAACACCAAGCTGTCAATGGATATACTTTTTCAGAAGGACGCTTTTTTGATGCCAATGAAGTGAACGGCTCCCGACCGGTCTGCGTATTAGGCTACGATGCCGTGCATTCTCTTTTCAAGGGAGACAGTGCTGTCGGTAAAAAAGTAAAACTCAATGATATTACTTATGAAGTCATTGGAGCTATGGAAAAACGCGGAACTTTCATGGGATTCAGTATGGATAACACAGTTTATGTCCCCGTAACCCGAATGCTTAGTGATTTCGCAAATCGTCCCAATGTCAGTATCCTCGTCAAAGCACCGGATATGAAAAACATAGATGAAATGACGGAGGAAATTCGGGGGCTTATGCGCAAAGTACGTCATCTTCAACCGGGTGAAGAAGATGACTTTGCCATCAATAAACAGGGATCATTGATAGATACATTCAATAAGGTCAACAGGATCATTTCCAGCTGCGGACTTTTCATTACCGGGCTTTCTTTGTTCGTAGGCGGTATCGGCATCATGAATATCATGTTCGTATCTGTAGCGGAACGTACAAAGGAAATCGGGTTGAGAAAAGCGCTCGGTGCCCGGCGCAGGACTATCCTGCTCCAATTTATGTTGGAAGCACTTCTGATTTGTCTCTTTGGAGGTATTATTGGGCTTCTTATAGCATTTGCATTCCAGCCAATTGTCAGTATTTACATACCAGCTTCGATTTCACTTAAAACTGTTGTGATAGCCCTGTTGATCGCGGCAGCAACTGGTGTTATTTCTGGCTATATCCCGGCTCGAAGAGCTGCTGAAATGGATCCAGTGGATTCCTTGCGTAATGAATAATTCATGGAACGATTTGTGTACAACTCAACAAAATTTGAATATCCCAAACCAACTTGGAGGTACGCGCTATGAATTTTGAATTACTGAAAATATCTATTCAATCCATTCTGGCACACAAGCTTCGCTCCATCCTAACATTGCTGGGTATTCTAGTAGGCGTGTTCTCTATTATCCTCGTAATGACCACCATGCGGGCGCTGCAAGGTTCGATAGAAACTGAGATTTCCAGTTTGGGTGCCAATACCGTCCAAATCAAAAAATGGCCTACGATCAGCTTTGGCGGTCCCGGCACTTGGGAAAAATACAGACGTCGTCATGATCTGGATTATGAGCAGTACAAAAAACTTCGTTTAGCACTTCCCTCTGTCAAAGGTATCGGCATTATCAATCAATTTGATACCAATGAAGCCTCTTCACGATACGATACGACTAATCCTGATATTTCTCTCTATGGAGTCACTTACCCTACTTTTTCAGCACGCAATATGGTAGTCGAAGAAGGCCGGGCCATCACTGACACCGATGTGGACAGCCGGCGCAATGTCTGCGTATTGGGAAATCCTTTGGCTAAAAAGCTCTTCCCTTACGGTTCCGCCATTTCACAGCATGTTCGCTTCAACAGTATCAACTACACTGTAGTCGGAGTTTTAAAAGAAAAAGGTTCTCTCTTCAATGCCGGAGCAGACAATATGATCCTGATTCCTATCACGACTGCTATGAATTACTACGGACACCATCGTTCTTTGGATTTTCTAGTGGAAGCTGTCAATTCTAAAGAGTTTGAAGACACCATTGAACAAGTCCGAGGCACCCTTCGTTCTATTCGGCATATCAAACCGATTGAGGAAGATGATTTTGAAATCGAAACAAATGATACACTGATCACTCAGTTTCAAAATGTTACGCTTACTATCCGTATCGGCATCACAGTGGTAAGTTCTATCGCACTGCTCGCAGCCGGAATCGGCATTATGAATATCATGCTGGTATCCGTTACCGAACGCACGAGAGAGATTGGTATTCGCCGCGCTATCGGCGCTAAAAAACGGAATATCCTGACTCAGTTCATTATGGAAGCCATCGTCCTTTGTCAGATAGGCGGGATCGCCGGTGTTATTCTGGGAGTTTTAGGAGGGAATCTTGCTGCGGTTGTTCTCAAAGTACCAATGACTGTCCCTGTTGACTGGGTCATCATTGGACTGGTGATTTGTTCTGTGGTGGGTATTCTCTTTGGATCTTACCCGGCATGGAAAGCCGCAAACCTTGATCCTATTGAAAGTCTGCGGCACGAATAAATTCTTTTAAATCTCTTTAGAGATCCTCATGGAACAGAACTCCGGGCCGCACATGGTGCAGTACTGTGCTCGTTTATCATGATCGGGAGAGCGACCTCCTTCTCTCAGAGCTTCCGCTCTCAGTTCTCTTGCCTTATCCGGATCCAGAGCCAATTCAAACTGTTTTTCCCAATCAAAATCCGCACGAGCCTGTGAGATTGCATCATCTCTATCTCTGGCACGAGGTTTGCCTAAGGCGATATCCGCCGCATGAGCTGCTATTTTATACGCAATAACACCATCCCGGACATCTCTGGCATTCGGCAAGCCTAAATGTTCCTTTGGTGTCACATAGCATAGCATTGACGCACCAGAGTAGGCACCCATCGTCGCTCCGATCGCACTGGTGATATGATCATAACCGGGAGCACAATCTGTCACGACCGGGCCTAAAATATAAAACGGCGCGTCATCACAAACTTCCCGTTCCCGGCGCATATTCATTTCGATCTGATCAAACGGGATATGACCGGGACCTTCGACCATGGCCTGCACTCCGGCTTTCCGACAACGCCGCACCAGCTCACCTAATGTTTCCAATTCAGCAAACTGAGCCGCATCGCTTGCGTCAGCCAGACATCCGGGGCGCATTCCATCACCTAATGAAAGTGTAACATCATGTTCCAGACAAATTTTCAGGATCTCATCAAAAGCCGTATAAAAAGGATTCTCCCGCTGGTTTTGTCTCATCCAGCGGGCAAGTATAGAACCTCCTCTGCTGACAATGCGAAGGAGGCGTTTCTTTGCGAAATCTATGTGTTTCAGCAGTATCCCGGAATGGACTGTCATATAATCCACTCCTTGCTCCGCTTGTTCACGGATCACCTGCAGGATCAATGATTCACTTAAACCCTGGCTCCCGCCGGCTCTGGCCAGAGCTTCATAAATAGGAACGGTACCCACCGGAACAGGACTGTTTTCAATGATCTTCTGGCGAATCTGGATAATGTTTTCCCCAGTACTCAGATCCATCACAGTATCCGCACCATATTTGACCGCGTTATTCAGTTTTTCAAGCTCCTGCATGGGACAGCTTGAAAGAGCAGAGTTGCCGATATTGGCATTTATCTTTGTTCTCAACAGCCGTCCGATCCCCATCGGTTTCAAATTTTTATGATGGATATTCGCAGGAATGACTATCTTTCCCTCGGCTACATGGAGACGGATTTCCTCCGGGGTACGATATTCTATCGCCGCTACCTGTTCGATCTGCGGCGTGACTTCACCTGCGTTCGCACGCTGTAACTGAGTCATAATTGCTTGCTCTATAAAGAATACTAAAACTCAAACTTCACATCGCCAAGACGTTTGGCAATTTCTTCGAGAATGAGTTTTTCGTCGGCCACTGTCGGAGCGGCAAAGGTCACACTAAAGCGCAGATAAGCACCTGCGTCATCCCAAGGCACAGTAGAAATCAACTTCTCTGTGATCAGCCATTGAGAAACTGCTTCCGCCGTCTCAAATTCTATGCGTGAACCATTCTTTTTAACAGCGGCTTTGGGAGCTTTGGTATAAAGGAAAAATGAACCTTTGGGTTTGCGAGCTTTGAATCCCAGAGATTTTAAAGTCCTCACAAGTCCCGTCATACGGCGGGAGTATTTGCTGACAATGCGTTTGGTGAAGGAAGGATTTAACAAACCTTCCGCAACAGCGTGCTGAATAGCCAGGAACTGACCCGAGTCTGTATTATCTTTGACATCACCATAGGCTTTGACCAACAGCGGATTACCCACAACAAAACCACAGCGCCAACCGGTCATATTGAACATCTTGCTGGCAGAATGAAGTTCCACACCCACATCCACTGCGCCGGGAGTCGCCAGGAAGGAAAGAGGTTTATCCTGGAATACCAGCGCCGCATAAGCTGCGTCATGGATCACCACGATATTATTCTTCTTGGCAAATGCCACGACTTCGGCAAAAAACTCAGGAGTCGCACTGGCACCTGTGGGATTATTGGGATAGTTTAAAACCATCACTTTGGCCTTGGCCAGAATGTCCGCGGGAACAGCATCCAGATCCGGCAGAAAATGCTTCTTTTCCAAAAGAGGCATATTATAAACCTTGCCGCCGTAATACTTGGCATGGGTTCCAAAAACGGGATATCCCGGTGTAGTCATCAAAACATAATCACCCGGATTGATCAAAACCGCGGGAAGAATGGAAAGAGCCGCTTTGCTGCCGATGCTATGAATGACTTGAGTCTGTGGATCGATTCCTTTCACACCGCAAACCTGTTCCATATACTTGGCGGCGGCTTCTTTCAGAACAATGTCGCCATTATCAGCATAACCACGGTTCTCCGGTTTGCGTGCTTCACGATAGAGCGCATTCACTAATTTGGTCGGAGCCATTGCATCCGGCTCACCCACCCCCATATCGATCAGCTTGACTTTCGGATTTGCTGCCACCGCAGCACGCTTTGCGCGTTTGATTTTTTCAAATTTATAGATCGCGGTATCTTTACCGTAATTAGCTCCGCCGATCCTCTCGGCAAATAATCCCTGTATATAAGATTCTTTCATTCTTCTTTAAATTAGTGATATAATTGATAAATAGCGACTTACTTAGCAATTTTCTTACAAAAACGTTCCATGCGGTCCATACCCTTTTCAATCAACTGCATCGAAGTCGCATAGCTGAGACGGATATTTGCATCCGAGCCAAAGGCGATACCCGGCACAACAGCCACTTTTTCTTCCTCCAGCAAACGAGCGGCAAACTCCACAGATTTCATCCCGGTCGCCGAGATATTAGGGAACAGATAAAACGCGCCTTTTGCGTTTACACAAGAAACTCCCGGCATCTGATTAAGTCTCTCATAAATATATGTACGGCGACGGCTATATTCCTGAAGCCACACAGGCAAATGATCCTGAGGACCATTCAACGCGGCTACCGCGCCCATCTGGGCAAAGGACACCGGGTTGCTGGTGCTGTGACTTTGCATCGCTCCAACCGCTTTGGCAATCACCAGCGGAGCAGCCGTGATACCGATCCTCCATCCCGTCATGGAATACGCTTTGGACAAACCGCTTACGATAACTGTTCTTTCCGCAGCCTGGGGTGAAACAGTCGCAATACTGACATGCTGAGCTCCATCGTAACAAAGTTTTTCATAGATCTCATCACTCATAATGTAGAGATCTTTCTCCACACAAACATCTGCCAGAGCTTTCAGCTCTTCACGGGTATAAACACTGCCTGTCGGATTGCAGGGAGAATTCAGAATAAGCAGCTTTGTTCTGGGAGTGACTGCATTACGAAGTTGTTCAGCTGTGATTTTAAACTCCGTGGCATCTGTCCCCTGCACAAAAACAGGAGTCGCCCCAGCCATTTTGACCATTTCGGGATAACTCACCCAGTAAGGAGACGGAATAATGACTTCATCGCCTTCCTGACAAAGAGCCATGATCGTATTGAAGCAGGAATGTTTACCGCCACAGGAAATAACGATTTGATTGGGCTCGAAAGTCAGTCCTAAATCTCTCTTGAATTTATCAGCAACAGCTTGGCGCAGAACAAGCAATCCACTGCTTGGAGTGTACTTGGTCATTCCTTTGCGCATGGCATCTACTGCCGCGTCCTGAATATGCTGCGGAGTTGAAAAATCAGGCTCCCCTGCCCCAAAGCCGACAACATCCAGCCCCTCGGCTTTCATCTGTTTTGCTTTTGCATCAATAGCCAGCGTCAGAGAAGGAGTTACGCCGGCAGCTCTTTTAGATATCCTATAATCCATATCCCGCCCCTATTGAACACAAGGCAGACCTAAATCTCAAGCTAAAAGATAAAAAATAAACAAGAGTATTAGAATTACTAATAAATTACCCGTCTTATGACACCATAGGACTCATAACACAAAGCCAGTAGAGGATTATTGAGCAGATTCTAACTTCTGCCGGGTTTTGTCACGAAGTGCTTTATCTCGTGGTGAAATGGGTTTGATTTGTTCATACTGCTCCAGAGCTTTTTTCCACGCTTCGACCGCTTCATTCTTCTTACCCAGAGCATTATAAATATCACCCAAGTGATCGTTGTACACTGCACCTGCTTCCGGATTCAATTCCGGGGATAATTCAAAAACCTTTAACTGATGAGGCAGTGCTTCTTCCGATTTGCCCAGCTTGTATAAAACCCAGGCTAAACTATCCAAATAAGCCGCAGTATCCGGAGAGCCCTCCACTGCTTTCTGAATCATTTCCAAAGCCTTTTCCAAATGAATACCTTGATCAGCATAGGTATATCCCAAAGCGTTCAAAACTTCCACGGAATCCGGATTTTTTTCATAGACAGACTCCACAAGAGCCAGAGATTCTTCCTTCTTTTCAATCTGATCGTATAGATCCGCTAGTGATAAATAGAATTCGGGCAGAAGATTCTCGCCACCTGATTCTTTATCCACAGCTTCGGCTGCCAGCATACATTTGATCGCGTCTTCATAACGTCCCAGCTCCATATAAGCCATTGCTGATAAATACTCCAGACGGAATGAGCGTCCTCCCGCGTTTCTGGCCAGTTCCAAAGCATCTAAAGCCTTTTGCGGAATCTTCTCCATCAAACGCATATAAGCCGCCAGCACATAAATTTCCGGATTGCCACGGCTGATAGTCGCCGCGTAATAGTAGAAATCACCGGCTTCTTTGAACTGTTGGCGCTGCTGGTAGATATCTCCCAACAACAGACAGTAGCGCTGATTCGTAGGGTTCTCTCTTAACAGCAGACGTAATTCCAACTCCGCTCTGGACACATCGCCCAAAGCAAGGAAAGTCATGGCGCGTTTTTCACGCAGCTGCTGATTTGTCGGATACTGTTTGAGGAGTTTCTCATAAGTATCTTGCGCTTTTTGAGATTCGTTCACACGGGCATAAATATCGCCCAGGCCCTCTATGACCTCCGGTCTTACATCGGAAGTTTTTTCCAAAAGAGGTTCAATGGTCGCCAGTTGGCGTTTCGCCGCAGCTACGGAATCAACTCCCAACGGATCGATCTTATCGCTGTTATTCAAGTACAGCTGAGCCAGATCCACCAGGAATGGAATGGAATTCTGAGCTTCCCGCTCCGCATTCTCCAGCACATTTAAGGCTTCCTTGGTATTACCGGCATCCACATAAAGCCCAAACAGCACTTGATAAGCCAAAGCTGTCTCTTTAGATTTTTTAATAGCTTGTTTCGCTACTTTGATCGCAGACTTGCTGTCTCCTGTGGCAGCAAGAGCCAAAGCTCTCCAAGAATAGATATTAGCACTGGCATCTTTACGATCGCAGGAAAGTTTGAGCAGCTTGGCCGCGTCATCAGCTTTTCCCATCGAGATTAGCTCATGGCAGACCCGAATGACCAATGCTTCATTTCCCGGATCAGCATTCGCTGCCTGGAGAAACTCCACAAAAGCGGCTTCAGGAGAATCTGAAGGATTGATCTCTTGACTGATACCGGCAGCATATCTCGCCAGTGCGTTGACACGCTGCTCTTCCGCGCAAAGAGTCTTAAATTCAGTGCGCTTCTGTGTTGTATCAAAAGGATCCGAAACAGGTACTATTTCAACCAGCGAATCATCAGAAGCATTCTCTGCCGCAACGGATTCTGAATTTTCTTCCGCATCTGTCTTACCTTCTGGATGGGTCTTGCATCCGCTTTGCAGTACAGTCAAAGCAAGAACAACCATCAAACTGAACCAAAATCGTTTTAGTCTCATCCCTTAAAAAAGATACACGCTGCCAGCCGATGAATCAAGGTTGACAACGTGAAAGTCGAAAAAAAATGCACTCCGCGTCTTTTTTAGACATCATCGTGCATCACGAATTACAAATTACTTCTGCCAAGTGCGCTTCTTATGGCGATTTTCACGCATCTTCTTACGGCGCTTGTGCTTATTGATCTTCGATTTACGACGTTTTTTCAGTGATCCCATAGTTAATCAATTTCTTCTGTTAAAATACAATCTTATTCAAAGGATATTCAATAATCCCCTCTCCGCCAGCGTTTTTAAGCTGAGGAATCAGCTCTCTGACGGCAGATTCGTCTATGATTGTTTCGACAGCCACCCACCCGGGGAGGCTCAACTCGGCTATTGTAGGATTTTTGAGGGCAGGAAGTCCAGCAAGTAATTTATCTAAATTCTTTCTTTCGACATTTAATTTGAGTCCAACCTTGCGTTCCGCGGCCAAAGCTCCGTTCAACATCATCACTATCGTGTTGATTTTCTGACGTTTCCAATCATCCTTCCAAGAATCGTGATTGACAATCAGTCTCGGCGTGGATTCCAGGAGGGTATCAATTATTTTTAATCTGGCCGCCTTTAAACTGCTTCCAGTTTCAGTCACATCCACAATAGCGTCCACCAATTCACGGGCTTTTACCTCTGTCGCGCCCCAAGAGAATTCTACCTCCGCGGTCACCCCGTTTTTAGCAAGATAATCCTTTGTCAAATTAACGACTTCTGTCGCTATTCTCTTCCCTTGCAAATCTTTAACAGATTGAATAGGTGATTCCTCCGGCACAGCCAAAACCCAGCGAGCCGGGCGGCTGCTAACTTTGCTGAAACAAAATTCCCCTATTTCCTTGACGTTGGAGCGGTTCTCACAAATCCAGTCATAACCGGTCAAACCACAATCCAAATATCCATGCTCCACATAGCGGCTGATCTCTTGAGCTCGGAAAAGGCGGACATCCAGTTCATCATCATCCACATGGGGAGTATAAGAACGGCTGGAGGTCTGGATATGCCATCCGGCTTTAGCCATTTTCTCGAAAGTTGCTTCCTGTAAGCTCCCCTTGGGGAGTCCCAATCTCAAAACATTCTTGTCGCTCATAGTTCTATACCGTCAGCCATTGCAGCCTCAGGCTATCAATGGCAGTAGCGTATAAAAGCTACTGCCAAATTTCAACTCTGAAAGCAGGATTCCTTTGTTATTTCAATAACTCCGGATCGATTTCCATGAAATCCGCCGCCGCGTTCAGGAAGTGCGCAGTGATCCAAAACACCGTCCATCCTTCCGCGTAACCGCCTCGGAATTTGTAAATATCGCTCATATTGCCATGCTGAGCAAAATTCGTATGCTGCAACTGTTCTCCTTGAGAACCAAATGGATCCATCATTTGACCGCAAGACCTGTACATCAGGATCGCCACCCGCTTCAGAGAGTCCTTATTGAGATAAACTCCCAGCTTATACAGATGCGGCGTGTACATCACACCAAATACATCCAAATGCATATTCTGCGGAGAAACCGCCGTCCAGCCACGGGATTTAAACGCGTGGTTCCCCATGCGTGATGCCGGCATCGGAATATCCCACACAACTGTATAACACAAGGCGTTGTAAGCCGCATGTTCCGCATAGGCCAGATATTTAGCCTCATGAGTTAGCTCATAGGCAGCAAGAAAGCCCTGGAACGCAGCCCAGGCGCCTTCTTTATCTTCACCGGTCGCGTCCAATGTCCCACCCCAATAAGGTTCATCCATAGACAAATGACGTTTGGCATAATAATCCGCGGCCTTTAAAGCGGCCCGTCTGTATAGTGGTTCATTATACAACTCACTGGCTATACACAACGGAGAAATCAGAAAACCCTCATTCGTAGAAACCGGATTCCAATCATCTGAAAGGATCCGTTTGGCATGACAGTCACACGCTTTCCGCAGAAAAGTTTCCCACTTACTGGTATCGTATTGAGATTTTCCTTCTTTAGCGGCAATGATCGCCTTAGCCACGTTATTCATTCCCTGTCCTTGAGAAAGGGGATCCTGTCCCTCCCAGCGGTCATCATTCACGACATAATGGATCAGGAAACCTGATTCATTGAAAGGAGCCTCTGAGAGCATATCCAATGACTTCTGGATCTTTTCATCCACCTTGGGATCATCCAGGAAGGGTTTCAATCTCTGCAAAGCGTAACCGGGCGCGGCCGCCTGGCCACACCAGCCGAATACATAATGCGGACCGTAATTTTCCGGATACATGCAAAAACCCGCACCTTTATCATTCTCAAAATACCGTTTGCAGGCAAACCTGTACTTCTCATGAATGATTTCAGAAAATGACGGCATATCCTCCACATAGTAAGGTTTAAAAATATCCATACTGGTATCCACAGAATGAATAAATCCGCTGCCTCGCTGTTTCACAGGATACGTTTCCACATAAAACGTTTTTTCGATAATGGTACCCGGTTCCACATTCATCCAGGTATCGCCATACTTCATAGGCGCTCTTTGCAAAGCTTTCGCGAAACTTCTTTTGCCATTCCAAGCCACCGGCCCGGATAGAAGTGTCAGCTGTGTTGAATCCTCCAGTGCGATCGTTCCCAAAGACCACCACAGATCCGAGATATTACTCTCCGGAACCAAGGTCGGAAGCGTATGCAATGCCACTCCGTAAAGAGCACTGTCTGTTTCTACTTCCGCAGAAACAAAAGGCATGGGAAAATGATGTTCCTCAAACATCGCTTCGGGTGCGACTTTTTTGTCAAAAGTAGGCATCCAGCCGCCATGCTTGTAACCGGAAGGATTCCCGTAATTGATAACACCCGGCAGCATCACCCGATCCGTATAGGAA
The DNA here is from genome assembly GCA_017557085.1 of Verrucomicrobiota bacterium. Lineage (GTDB taxonomy): Bacteria > Verrucomicrobiota > Verrucomicrobiia > Limisphaerales > UBA1412 > UBA1412. The sequence goes on from JAFZAR010000361.1 coordinate 12,027, forward strand.
GGTGTTTGCCATTTGACAGAAAGAGTTACTTCTTTCAGAGTCTCTTTCCCTGTCCATTCAAACCGGCGTATACACTTCACCCGATCCCCTTCCGCACGGTATGCGTCCCGCAGATTCCAGGTTCCTTCCGGCAGCTGGATCGAACCATATAAAATAGTCCAATCGCCGTTTTTTTCAAAACGATCCGCTTGCGCATACTTCCAGTCAGCAGGCCAGTCATTCTCCCAATGTGCAGAAATAGACCAGAGACCTTCCGGGGAAGGCGTTAGCAACACCTTCCCGTTTTCACTGAAACAAGGGATGTATTTTTCATTCGATTTGCTGACACTGAAATCTGTCGCCGCGGCATTGAAACTCAGCGTCAGCAAACCAAGCAATATCCATTGAATTTGTTTCATTTCATGAATTCTATTTCTCTGCTGTAGGAAACGCAGAAATCCTTAAACGAGCCGCACCCATCGGGACCAGAGTAATATTCTCCACTTCCTCCGAACGAGGATCATCTTCATAAGGCAAAACAGCACATAATTTATATTCATCCAGCGTCCAGGAAGGCACCTTCCGTCCTTTCGCTGTGAAGCTCAGCGGCACTGTTGACAGAGTGAAAGGATTATTATCTGAAGGCCATTCGGATTTCTGCACCTTGATGGGCGCATCCATCACCAGCGCGTAATTCCAATCGGAATCCGGATAGATTTCGTATGAAGGCCAGGCGGAAGGATCCGCGTTTGGCTGCCACTTTGAATCACTGATCGCTGTTTCCTTGCTGTCCTTCTTTTCATAGCGTTCCGCGATCTTAAGAGAAAGAGTCAATGGACCGTAATTCACACTGACGCTGTTCTTATTTACCTGCCAGGTGCGATATGTGATCTCCATCGGCAGATTCAATTTCACTTTATCTCCGTTATTCCATTTACGAGCGATGCAAACATACCCTTTGCCATCCAATTTGGATTTGACCAGTTTTCCATTCACATAAACAGACGCTGATTTTGTCCAGGACGGAATCCTCAAATAAAGCGGAAAATCAACTGTTTTGAGTGTACGGACATTGAATTCGACACTTTCTTCAAACGGATAGTTGGTTGTTTGTTCTAAAATGACCTGAGTCCCGTCACCGACTCTGGCTTTGGTCATGCTGGAGCTGTAAAGAACAGCCGCCAGACCATTGTCCGGTGTGGCATAAACCAAATGTTCCGCATAATACGGCCAGGCAAAACCGTGATTGTGTTGACAGCACCGGCTGCTGAACGGATTCATAGCCAGGAAAGGACCGCCATTCTGAATGCCGGGACTGTGGTTCTCTGAATCACTCAGTACATGATTGGGACAAGTGATATAACGCAGAGATTTATAATCCGGCATGAACGCGGCCGGATAGCTGTTGAAAGCAACATCTTCGCAATTCTCCGCCCAGTAAGAATCCCCTGTGATCTGAAGCATGATCTCATCCGAGGACATCTGTTCGGCAAAACCGCAAGTTTCTGTTCCCTGGCGTGGATCAAAGAAACCGATTCGACAATTTTCATCCGAGCCATACATACCACCGGGAACCTGACCATAAGCACGGCGCACCAGACTTTGAACATTATAGCTGGCTCTGCGCATCTTCTCATCTCCGTTAAAAAGATACCAGGTCGCCGGCTCACGGAAACATTGAGCTATATTAACATTGTGCCAGTTCGGAAGCTCTGTGGAGCGGGTCCAGTTCGCGGTATTCTTGTGGATTTTTTCGCCTAGTTTGAGCAGTTCTGGATCCTTTGTGCGATTATACAGCCAGACCACACTCCAGAGATTATCACCGCCGCGGCTGTTCTCCCAGTAACTGGAAAGAAAATCCTCGTCTTTGACGCTCAGCTGATAATGAGCATACTTGGTCATGAATGGAATAACACGGGAATCGCCGGTATATTCATAATAATCCTGAAGGATCCACAGCGCGATCATGTTCGGCCAGAAATCCTGCTTGCCTTTATACGCGGGACCAAAATTACCATCCTCACGCTGGCTATCCAGAATAGCATCGATCCAGTATTTCGCTTCCTTGAACATATCCTCGTTCCCGGTAGCGTCCTTCATGATGTAAGACAAGCTCGCGTAGCCGCGAAGCCAGTAAGGAACTTCCTCCCAGCCCCACTTGCCGCCGGACTTCAGCCAAGCATTATCGTCTTTTTGGAGCCAGGCGCTGATTTCTCCCAAGTGGCCGTTCAAACCATCTCGCTGCAGCTCCAGTTGACGCATCAGCCATCCGCCGGGAATAATACTTCCATTGGGCAGTTTGATCAAACTCTGCGCCTGCAAAGGAGCTTGATTGCTCACATAATAGTTGTTAGATGCCGTTGTCGGGATCGTGTCAACGACCGTAACGGTTGTTTCGGCAGCCTGGCCAGCCAAACAGGAGGCCAGCGCCACAAGTATCATTGTTAATGTTTTTTTCATATTTATGGATATTTTAAATTTATTCTATCACAAACCAGGTGCAGTCATTTGCCGGTATCTTTACTTTCAATTCCACGGTATAATCCCGATTGAGTTTATACACCTGGGCAGGATTCTCCCCTTCGCGAATATTCGCTTCTTCACTCAATCCTGTGTAATAAAGCGGCAAACGGATATTTCTCTCTATGTCCTCATCTAAAGGATTAAACAAAAGAACAAAGCCTTTTTCTTTCTCATTCGGATTCAC
>JAFZAR010000362.1 GCA_017557085.1 Verrucomicrobiota bacterium
AATGCATAGATTCGCGGCTGACGGATATAGTCAATGATGGTCGTGCGGTAGCGGCTTGCCAACTCTGCCACGACAGGATCGGCAGCCAGTTCAAAGGCTTTGAGCTGGGCCGCGACACGTTCAAAGAAGTAGATCTGCACCATGGGAGCCCAGCTTTCGGCGATCTGCTGCAGGTGGATGGTGCTGGGGATTTTGGGCTGGTTGATTTGTGAGATAACACTGACGGAGGCTTCGGAAAGAATCTCGTTGAGTTTTTCGATGCTTTGTTTCAGTGTCCAGGCGTTCATGCTGGTGTCTTTGCGGCAGTTGACCAGAACCAGTGCCCACCATTTTTCCACATCGGTCATGTTCTTGAACTGACCTTTCCATGCCTCCAGAAAGGCCAGCTGCCAGTTGCGGTATTTCTTGAGCAGCTGCAGTGTGCGGCAGTAGCGGATCTTGCCTTCGGGACGTTCCAGCAGTTCCCAGGTCAGGACGAGACAGGCATCCTGAAAGATCATCCAGTTGACCCCGGAAGAAAATTCCGGTCCCGGTGAGGTGATCTGGCTGAACTCTGGCGGCTGGATGGTCTTGAGCCGGGATTTGGCGGCTTTGGCCGGATTGGTGGTGACCGTGGAAAAATCTTTGGGGGCTCCCGGCGTGGGGATCAGGGCCGGACCGCCGCGCTGCATGACGAGCTGCGTCATGCCGTCTATCATCCACAGGGGAACTTCGGCCATTTGTGTTTGCCGGAGATCTCGGTTGGAATACTCCAGCAGGAGTACCTGGACAATGGCCTGAATGAGACGGTGGGGAACGACTTCATCGGCCATTTTCATCTGTGTATGGAGACCGTCGTTCATCAGACGGTGAGAGAGCATGATCGGACGCAGGACCCCTTTGGGGTAAAAATCAATGTCTATTTCGATCAGCCCTTTCCACTGGTCTTGCAGTTCCAATTCCTGGAGAAAGATCTGTTTGACCCGTTCACAGACGACGACCACCGTGGAGGGATCCAGCCGCACCGAAGCCGGCCAGTCCCGGCTGGTGTTGGGCATGAAAGTGCGGACATTGCCTTCTCGACTGGGAGTAATGCTGGGAGGAAAGGGAACGCCTTTGACGATGAACTGACCTTCCAGGCGGCTGCGCAGGGTAATCCTTGCCGTGTTATCGGGCGAGAAATCCACCGCCGCGCCGCCTGTCGCCCAGGAAAGGGTGATCCCGGCCAGTAAGGTCAGAAATAGACGTTTCCAGTTTCCCATTGGGGTCTATTGCATTCCGGGGATAGTGATATCCAGCGGAGTGACTTTGCCGAATTCGGTGAGGGGCTTGTCGAATTTTTCGGGATTACCCACCACAAGGATCAGCATATTCTGAGGTTTCAGATGTTTTTTGGCCGCGGCCAGGATATCGGCGCGGGTGACCTTTCCGATGTTCTCCTGGAAGTGTTCCAATGTGTCAGCCGGGTAGCCGTAGTATTCATAGGCCATGAGACGGGAGACGATTTTGCCGGTGGAGTCAAATTCAAAGACGAAACCGTTCAGATAAGTGTCTTTAGCCTGTTGGAGTTCTTCTTCGGTAACTTCTTCTTTGGTGATCCGCTCGACTTCGTCGCGTGCCGCCTGGATGAATTCCGCGGTGCTGGCCAGTTTGGTGCTGCCTGAAACAACAAAAGTGCCCGGAATATCCATTCCGGCTCCCCAGCCGCTGCCGACATGATAGGCCAGACCTTTATCGGAGCGAATGTGACAGAAGAGACGGGATGAGAATCCTCCGCCCAGGATGTCATTCAGCAGGATCAGAGCGTAGTAGTCGGGATCCGATTGCAGACCGCCGATATGTCCCATGCGGATGAAGGACTGCTCAACGTCGGTTTTTTCTACCAGATAGACTCCGGTTGTGCCGGCGGCTTTCATGTCAATATCTGGAACAACGGGACGGGTAGCGGTGCCTTTCTCCCATTGTCCAAGGGTATCCGCCAGCTGTTTTTTCATTACGGCGGTGTTAAAGTCGCCCCATACGCCCAGGATCATGTTTTGAGGCTGGAAGTACTGCTGATGGAATTGGATCAGATCTTCGCGACTGATATTGACCAGCGTGGTCAGTTCTACCTGATGACCGTAGGGAGAATCTTTCCCATAGAGCAGACGGCTGAACTCACGGGAGCAGATGCCGGAAGCGTCATCATTGCGGCGAACGATGCCGCCGGCGATCTCCTGTTTGCAGAGGGCGATCTTCTCTTCGGGGAAGGAGGGATGCCGCAGGATGTCCGTGAGAATCTCTAAACTGTGAGAGAAGTTGTCCTTGAGCGAGTTGATGGAGGCGGAACCTTCATTCCGGCCGATACCGATCTCGATGGATGTGGCATTATTGTCCAGTTCATCGTCCAATTCATCACCGGGGAATTTTTCACTGCCGCCGCTGCGCATGACTTCACCGACGATATCCGCCAGGCCGGCTTTGTCCACGGGTTCCCAGCGGGAGCCGGTATAGATGCGCAGACTCAGGTTGACCAGAGGCACTTCATGATCTTCCAGCAGATAGACTGTCATGCCGTTCTCCATCACATAGCGTTCGGGCTTTTTGATCTGCATGGAGTTCAGTTCCGGCAGCTGGATTTCTTTATAACTGGTGACCGGTTTGCCTTGTTCCGCGGCAAAGGTGCTGTTCACGCTAAGGCAGAGAGCCGCGGTCAGAAGAGAGTAAATCAGATTTTTCATTGTATTATCCTGTTATTATTCGTTTTCGGTGGTAAGGGTTTCAATGTAAGCGGAGGTCTTGTTTGTGTCTTTGAAGGTCTCCTTAGCAACACGCTGGATATCTGCCGGGGTTACCGCGCGGATGCGGTCCAGCTGGCGGAAGAGGTTGCGCCAGTCGCCTGTCAGACCCTGGTATTCACCCAGAGCGGAAGCCCATCCGGAGTTGCTGGTCAGGGCGCGGAGCAGACCCGCTTCGGCTCTGTTTTTGACACCGGTCAGTTCTTTTTCTGAAACGGGTTCGTTGATGAGTTTATCGATCTCTTCCTGGATGGCCGCGGCCACTTCTTCATTAGTATGGCCGGGAGCCGGCATGGCGTAGAAGAGGAAAAGGTTGGGATATTTCTCACCGGGGAAGCCGCTGAAGCCTTCCGCCACCACAGCGATCTGTTTGTCGCGGACCAGACTGCGATAGAGACGGCTGGAACGGCCGTCGCTGAGAATGCTGGAGATCGCGTCATAGACGGCACCATCCGGGTGCATCTTTGCGGGTTTGTGATAAGCCACCATATAGGTAGGCTGAGACTGCAAATGGAAGATCAGTTTGCGCTCCACGTTCTGAGGCGGTTCCTCTGTGCGTGTGGGTTCCGGTTTAGGACCAGCCGGTATGCGTTCAAAGTAGATCTTGGCCAGTTCCTTCGCACGTTCCAGGGTGATGTCGCCCACGATGACAGAGGTCATGCTAGCCGGAACATATTGTGTGCGGAAGAAGTGCATGACTTTCTGCGGAGTCATGGTTTGGAGGTCACTGAAATGTCCTACGATCGGCTCGCCATAAGGGTGGGCTTTGTAGGCCGCGCCGAGCAGTTCTTCCAACGCGAATCCGATGGGGCTGCTCTCAGTGCGCATCCGGCGTTCTTCAGTGACGACGTTCCGTTCTTTGTAGAATTCACG
>JAFZAR010000363.1 GCA_017557085.1 Verrucomicrobiota bacterium
ACAGCATATCCCGGCTCCGCACCCAAACCATTCAAAGCGCAGACCAGCAAACTGCTGACCGTTGTCTTGCCATGCATTCCGGACACACAGATCCCACGGTATTGTCTGAGAATGGAAGCCAAAGCCTCCGCACGATGCAGCAACGGTATCCTCTGGCGCTGAATCTCCAAAATATCCTGGCTGTCACGGCGAACCGCCGAAGAATAAACCGCAACATCCACCGGATCATACTTTAGATTCTCGGCAGAATGCCCCAGATAAATCTTCGCTCCTCTTTCTCCTAATTCCTGAGTCACACGGCTGGCCTGTATATCGGCCCCGCAAACACTCCAGCCCGCGTCCAAAAGGATATGGGCAACGGCGCTGACTCCGATTCCTCCAATACCGGATAAATAAGCTCTGGGGAGAGAACCCTCTTTGTTTCTTCCCGTTTTCAGCAGAGTCTCAAATACCGCTCTGTCCTCCCTGTTTCCGTATGTTTGTTTCTCCTGCATATAGTATTCTTCTACAAAATCGGTTCATTGCTCCAGTCCGTATTCAACCCGGCATCCGGGAAGGCGGCCTCGATGATCTGTTTAGCGACCATCCCGGCGGCTTCCTGTTCATGCCACTCCGACAAGGCTTTTTTCATCGCTAAACGCTGATTTTTGTTCCGTAAAAGTTCTATCACCTTCCCTGTGAAAATATCCGGGGTAAGGGTATCCTGCTTCAACAGCACCGCCGCGCCTGTCTTTTCAAAAGCCGCAGCGTTAAAGTATTGATGATTGTCTGCCGCTGAAGGCAACGGAATCAGAATAGAAGGAATCCCCATTGTCGCGGATTCCGCCAAAGATGAAGCTCCTGAACGGCTTACGATCAATGTCGCTGCTCCCATCGCCAGTTCCATTTCGGAAAAGTATTCCTTTACTAAAGCCTGAATGCCTCTGTTTTCGTAACTCCTCTTTATCTCGGCATAATCATTTTTCCCTGTCAGATGAATGATCTGGAGCGTCGGCATCTTCTTCCGCAGCTTCTTCACACTGTCCCGCATGATATGATTGATCGCGCGGGCCCCCTGACTTCCGCCCATAACCAGCAGAGTCGGCAAATCGGGATTCAGCCCCAGAGCCATTCTGCATCCCTTGACACCATCTTCATCCACCGGCGCAAAGATCTCTCTGACCGGCATACCCGTCACCAATTTTCGGCGTGAACGCAGCAAAGGTACCGAATCGGGGAAATGGATAAAACAAGTATGGACAAAAGGCGCGACCAGCCGATTCGCTCTGCCGGGGATCGAATTTCCCTCATGGATGAAGGACTTGCAGTTTTTCTTCGGAGCCGCCAGGACTGTAGGCGCACTGGAAAAACCTCCCATTCCCAGCACCGCACCCGGATGTTCAGTGGCAAACAACTTACGAGCTTTACGATAGGACTTAAAAAAATTGATGAAAAATCTGAAAAAATGTTCTTTGGAAAATCCCACCGCCGGCATCCGCTCCACCCGGATCCCCTGTTCCGCGCCGGTGACCACTTGATCCACCTCTTTTTCCGTAACGACCAGAATGATATCGCATCCTGCGTTGTAAAGCTTGCGGGCCACAGACAACCCCGGATAAAAGTGACCACCGGAACCTCCGCACGCAATGACAACCAAAGGGGTTTTCTTAGAATTCTCCATCTTGATATTCATTCTTTGCAAAGACATTTTTCTTTCTTCGGACTGGCTTGGCAGGCTGGACCGGATACGGGATATCGGGTATTTCCTCCTCAAAAGATTCCTCGACAGCCTCTTTGCGCATATTGTCACGAGCCACAGCCAACAGCAATCCCACCGCCAGCATCAATATGACGATATTACTGCCGCCACGGCTGATGAACGGTAATGGCATTCCCTTATTAGGAAGGCAATTAGTGACCACGCCTATATTGATGATGGCCTGGAGCGAGATCATCAAAGTGATGCCAATGGCCAGGTAGGAACCAAAACGGTCGCGGGTCTGTGTAGCGATCCTGAACCCGCAGTAGGCAAACACCCCGAACAGCACTACGATCAAAAGAGTTGCCACCAGTCCCATCTCTTCCCCAATGACCGGTAGAATAAAATCCGTGTGATCTTCCGGTATGAATCCCATCTTCTGCTCACCTGTCCCCAAGCCTTTGCCAAAGATACCTCCGCTGCCAAAACCGATCAGGGAAGCATAAACCTGGAGTCCTGTTTCATACTTGGTTTTTTCCAGATCCAGCCAGCTGAACAAACGTGCCCGACGAACTGGATCATAGTATAGCCACACACACAACGAAACAAACATCGCACCGGCCGGAACAGCCAGATAGAACCAGCGAGCACCCATGATCAACAGCATACAAGAGGCAATCGCCAGCAAAAACATCGTCGAACCGGCATCCGGTTCCCTGAAGATCAACAATACCAACGGCATGATCACCACCATTGGCACAATAAGTCCTCTCCAAAAATGAGTTATATAGGAGAAGTACTTGGATCCATACCAGGACAGAAAGATAATGATGGACAGCTTAGCCAGTTCGGAAGGCTGGAAGCTGATCCCAAACTGGATCCAGCGGCTGGCTCCTTTCACTCTCACCCCGCCGACCGCGGGGAAAAACACTGCCGTCAGTAGTATCGCGCTGAGAACCAATAGAATGATTGGAACTTCCGGCCGATTCAAAAAATGGTAGTCGAAGAAAGTCGCGATCAAAATGCACAAGACAACACCCAACAGTGCGAAAAATGCCTGCTTTTTCAGACTCTCCATGCCTTGGATATTACGCGGAGTCACTCTCCAGGATGCCTCTGCATCCGCCGCGGCAACGGCCATCCCTGTGGTTTGCGATGTCATCATTGTCTGCTGACCGCTTCTTCTGGGTTCTAATTTGGAATAGGTCGCGCTGTACAATGCCAACAACCCAAAAGTAATCAGCATGGCGACACACACTCCAATACAACCGATGAACCACTTCATACCCGTCGACAATGTTTACTGTTTACTCCTTTGTTCACTCCTCCTTAAAAACGACGCCAGTCGTAGATACTGGCGTCGCGCAAATCAAAATACAGAAAGTTATTTTTCTGTTCGTCCGCCGTCAGTATCAAAGCGGCGTCTTTGTTATAGTGTTCGTGATCGCCGCGGCGGAAGGCGGAGTCTGCACGACCGGAGCTCCTGATGCCGCCGGAGCAGAAGCAGGTGCAGTGGCAGGAGCCGCTGGCGCACTACTGCTTGCAGTCGCCGG
>JAFZAR010000364.1 GCA_017557085.1 Verrucomicrobiota bacterium
AAATGACCAGTACCATTGCTCCAAACGCAGATGCCTGCAATCCCAGCACCGGTCGTCCCAACAAATAAATCAAGAAGGCACATCCCAGTATGGAAAGGAAACAAGGCAAATACAGTGTCACCAAATTGATTTTGCCTTTGCCCAGTGTCAAAGTGGAAATCGCGGCCAGCCATGTGTATAGAGGTGGTTTGGAGGTGATATCCCCGGTCTGATCGGTCTGACACACCCAATGATGATTGACCGTCACATCCAGTGTGTAAGCGGCCGGACGTTCCTGGTCATTATCCAACAAATTGCTGGGTCCCACCACTTTTATTACAAAAAGCACCGAAGTGATCAGCACCAGGATCAGTGGAAAAAACTTCTCAGCAGAAAAAGTTCTAACTTCTTGTTTCTGTTTCTTATTACGATGTTTCATAACACAAACCGGGATCCGCATCAGCGATCCCATTCCGGCGACATCATATCGCACAGACAGAATATCAAAATCAAACGAAATAGAGGAACGATAATCAATAAATCTAAAGAAAAGATTGTCTGACGGTCTTTCTGCTGTCAGAATAATCACAGCCTTGCCGCTACTCACGGCCGGGCATTTATCACCATGAAAAAAAAGCCGGTTGTTATCGCGATAGATGGTACAAGCGCAAGCGGGAAAAGCACAAACTCCAAACGTGTCGCTGCAGCGCTGGATTATACATACGTTGATACGGGAGCCATGTACCGGACTCTTGCCTGGTATTGTATCCAGCAGAAAGTCGATGTGGATGATCCCAAGGCTATTGCGGAAGTCTTGAAACATTGGAAAACCAAGCTCGTCTGCGCGAACAAAGCCGTCTATCTGACCGTGGACGGATACCATCCAGCCACTGAGATCCGCACCTCGGCAACCAGTGCTGTTGTCCCCAAAGTAGCTGCCGTTCCAGCCGTCCGTGCATGGATGAAAAAGCGTCAGCGTGAATGTGTTGAGTTTGGTGATCTGGTCATGGAAGGCCGTGACATCGGTTCGGCGATCTTTCCTGAAACAGAGTTTAAATTCTACCTGGACGCCAGTCTGGATGAGAGATCCCGCAGACGCGAGGCTGATGGTGTGATCGAGAATCTGGCTGAACGGGATCGCCGCGACACTCAGAGAGCCACCTCTCCCCTCATGATCTCCCTGGGCGCGACCGTGATCAACAATTCCAAGATGACACCTGACGAAACGACCGCACTGCTCCTAAAAGAAATTCGCGCAAAACTGGATAAACAAAAATCAAATTCATGATGTTTGATATATAAGCAATTCTAACGTCAACTTATTATCCAATGAATCCGCTCTATTTTTCAGTCTGGCTAATCTGCAGGATCCTTTTCAAAATCTATTTCAGATGGGAAATCCGTCACCGGAACTTTGTTCCCCGTCAGGGCGCCGCCATCATCGCCAGCAATCATGCCAGTTTTCTGGACCCGGTACTCATTGGAACATCGCTGCCCAAAGCGATCCATTATTTTGCCCGCAAATCCCTTTTCAGAAATAAGATATTTGGTACGATCCTTCGTATCGTCCACGCGGTTCCCGTGGACAGAGATGGCAGCGGAATGAGCGGTCTTCGCACCCTTCTCGATCTTCTGGGAAAAGGATACTGTGTCAACCTTTTCCCAGAAGGAACACGCACCCCTGACGGAAATCTTCAAAAAGCTCATTCAGGCATTGGGTTAGCTGTTGTCAAAACAAATGTTCCGGTCATCCCTGTCCGTATTTTTGGTTCCTATGAAGCCTACGACAGAAAATCTATTTTCCCTAAACCTGTCAAAATCATCATTAGTTACGGGAAACCGCTTGAATTCAAAGAGCTTCGCGAAGAAGCCAAAAACTGCTCCCATGATCGCCTCAAAGCTATCTATCAGGAAATAGCCGACCAGATCATGGATCAAATCGGCCAACTCCGTCCGGAATAGCCAGAGTTTCAAATACATTTTGATGTTTTGTTTTGATTTTCCAAAACAAAACACCCGGCAAGAAATGTTTTTACGAAAATGACTTGCTTCTTTTCAATTTCCCATGTATATTTTTCAGCAGGTATAGGTAGGCAGTTCTGCCGTGCACCTTCATAACATGAGAACGTTTTAAAACCATGAAGATCAATATGTTTTCACGCATCTCCCTTTTGATGAGCAAGACGAAGTCATCCGTAACTCGTTTCGGTCTTGCTATTTTAATTGCATTAGGCACCCTTTGCTGCAGTCAGGCAAACGCGGCAACCGCAAATTATGTTCCGGGTCGAGTCTTGGTAAAGCTCAAATCCGGAGTAGCTTCTGCCAGATTAGATGATTTCAACAAGGCCCAGGGGGTTCAATCCGCCCGTTTGATGAAAGCCGGTAATTATACATGGCAACTTATTGAATTTGACCCTCTTATTGATGTCAATTCAAAGATCCGTGAATACATGAAGAGCGGTCTTGTTCTCTGGGCCGAGCCGGATTATTACCGCACAATCGCCAAGATTCCCAATGATCCTTCTTTTTCTGTACCAGATCATTGCTACAGTTTTAAGAATACCCACGCGACTGCCGCCTGGGATACCATCACGGACGCTTCTGATGTGATCGTGGCTGTGGTTGACACAGGTGTTCAATACAACCACTTTGATCTTGTTGATAATATGTGGGTCAACCCCAATGAGATCCCCGATAACGGCATTGATGATGACGGCAACGGCATCGTGGATGACGTTCATGGTGCAAATTATGTCGAAGGTTACGAGAATCCGGGTGACCCCATGGATGACCAAGGTCATGGAACTCACGTTTCTGGAACAATCGGCGGCTGCGGCAACAATTCCTTAGGTGTAGCCGGTGTCACCTGGAAAACCCAAATCATGGCTGTTAAAGTTATGAATGCAAAGGGCGAAGGTGCTTCATCCGATATTGCGAATGGTATCCGTTATGCTCGTGAACATGGCGCAAAGGTCATCAATATGAGCTTGGGCGGCAGCGGATATTCCCAATTTGAATACGATGAATATTCCGCTTGTCAAAGAGCGGGCATTATCATCGTAGCCGCTGCGGGCAACGAGACCAACAACAATGATACAAACCCCAATTATCCTTCTAATCTCTGTCTGGAAATGGATAACATCATTTCTGTAGGCAGTTGTGATAATAGAAATAAAGTCAGTTATTTCTCAAACTACGGTAAAAAATCTGTGCATTTGTTTGCTCCCGGCAGTGATATCTGGTCAACAGCTCTTAAGAAAATGGGTGATTCCTACGACAATGACGCTTATGAATCCAAGAGTGGCACCTCTATGGCCTGTCCTTTTGTCGCGGGCGCGACTGCTCTGTGTATCGCGGCACATCCGGATGACACCTACCTTCAAATCAAGAACAGAATCCTGAATGGTGTCGATCCTGTGGCCGCTTTCAGCAAAAAGTGTTCTACAGGCGGTCTCATCAATGTGGATAACATCGTTCATAACCTGATCACCGAAGACGGTTTTGAATACACCATTTCTAATGGAAAAGCGAGCATCATTGGTTACAAAGGAACCAATATGAATCCCGTACTCCCCGATCTCATCAAGGACTATTATCCTGTTGAGAGCATCGCGAAAGGTGCGTTTATGAATCAGCTCATTGAATCCATTGTCATCAGCGAAAGCGTCTTGACTGTGGGATCCAGTGCCTTTGAAAACTGCACTAAACTCGCTTCCATAACATTAGGATCAAATGTTTATTCTATCGGTGCCAATGCTTTCCAAGGCTGCTCGGCTCTGACAGATATCAATCTGCCCGCGGCAGTCACTACACTGGGTTCCGGATGGGTGATTGGATGTAAGTCTCTGCAGAACATCAATGTGGATCCAAACAATGCCACATTCTCCAGCCAAAATGGCATCCTTCTTTCTAAGGACGCAACTGTTTTGCTATGCTTCCCTTCTGCCAAACCGGTAGCCGGACTGGTCATTCCCTCAACGGTCAACACCATTGGTGATTCCGCTTTTGCCTATACACAGCTGACAACCATCACTCTGCCAGACTCGATTCGCCGTGTCAATCAGAACGCTTTCAGCTTCTGTGACAAACTGGAATCTGTCACGTTCGGCAATGAACTGACTTCTATTGGTATCTATGCTTTCTATGAATGCTCTGCGTTGAAGAGCCTCTACTTCACCGGAAACGCTCCGGCCGCGATGACAATCTCCTTTGCGGAGTCCTCTCCTACAGTCTATTATCAATCTGATAAAGACGGTTGGGAACTGGATGATCAAGGACTTTGGTATGGTCTGAAGGCTTCCGGCAGCAATACATCTTCCATTACCGTTGATCCGCGAATCTCTTACAGCATCGTGGACGGCAAGATGATCATTACTTTCAAAGGTATCCTCTACAGCAGCACCAACAATATCGACTGGACCAAGGTCGAAGGAGCGGAAAGCCCCTACACCGTGGATCCTTCCGTCGGAATGTTGTTCTATCGTGTAGATGTAGAATAGGTTACTGCAATATAGCACAGAGAATGCTCTTATTTCTCTGAAAAAAAATAAAATGCGGGGTTATTTAACCTCGCATTTTATTTTGAAAATGATTGACTTCGTTTATATTTTAGGGCATAGTTTGTGGAGTTGCATTGCTTGTTATGCCGAAACTGATTGTTTTAACTGAGGGATTTAAAGGACAGACCTGCGAACTTAAGGCTGGGGTCACTACGATAGGTCGTGCTGATGATAACGCTTTCTGCATTCCAGAAGGTTCAGTCTCTGGGCACCACTGCGAAGCTATCCTAACAGGGAATAATCTTGTTATCAAGGACTTAGACTCAACAAACGGCACCTACATCGATGGAAATAAGATCACCGAGGCTCCCCTCAAAGCCGGCATGATCCTGCGATTAGGGCAATGCGAACTGAAGCTGGATGACGGCACCTCCTTCAAAAAAGTGATGGAATCCCATCGCGGCGGCATCAAGCTGGAAGCCGGAGGTTCTGCCAACGCACCGGCAAATCCTGCCTTCAAGAAAAAAGATAATAAAATGAATATTTACATTCTTGGCGGCGGCGCGGTAGTCGTGATCATCATCTTGGCTTACCTCTTCCTTCGTTAAAAAATGTATCTATAGTTTCTAGTTATGGCGAATCAAAAAATCGCTTTCGGTATTTATTACGTTGGTGTTTCCCATTATGACAGACGCCTTTTCGACGCTCTCATTTCTACTCCGGAAGGAACGACCTACAATTCCTACATCGTTCAGGGACAAAAAGCGACAGCCCTTATTGATACGGTAGAACCTGAATTTAAAGCTCTTCTGCTTCGGAACATCAAATCCGCGGGCATCGAAAAGATCGACTACATCATTTCCAATCACGCGGAACAGGATCATTCCGGCAGTATCCCTGATCTTTTAGCTTTTTATCCTGAGGCAAAATTGGTTACAAACGAAAAATGCCGAGAACTGCTGCTGGCGCTCATGCCCGACATTCCAACCGACCGTGTCATTACCATTAAAGACCACGAAACCTTAGATCTGGGCGGACGCACTCTGGAATTTATTTTGGCTCCCTGGATCCACTGGCCGGAAACGATGATGACCTTCCTTCGGGAAGACGCTATCCTGTTCCCCTGCGATCTATTCGGTTCTCACTTAGCTGTTTCCAATATTTGCATGGATGATGAGCGCGTTTTCTACGAGCCAATGAAACGCTACTATGCTCAGATCATGATGCCCTACCGCGGTCAGGCGGCCAAACGTGTAGAAACAGTCAAGTCTCTGGCTCCCAAGATAATTTGTCCCAGTCACGGTCCCATTTTCAAAGATACCAGCATTCCATTAAGACTTTATGAAAACTGGGTTTCCGACAGTCTCCGGAATGAAGTCCTTATCCCCTGGGTTTCCACTCATGGCGCGACTGCACGCATGGTCGAACACCTGACCTCCGCTCTTATTGAACGCGGGATCGACGTACACCCCTACGACCTGACTGCTGCTGATTTGGGCCGTATCGCCGGACATCTGGTGGACGCGGCAACGATCGCGATCGGCACCGGCTGTGTTCTGACAGCGGCGCATCCTGTGGCTGCTTACGCGGCACTGGTCGCCAACGCTCTCCGTGCTAAAGCCAAATTCGCGACTGTCTTTGGATCTTTCGGATGGAACGGAAACAAAGTTCCCGATCAAATCGCCGGACTTTTGGGAAATCTCAAGGTTGAGATCCTTCCTCCCGTTATGGCCAAAGGCGCTCCCACTGCAGAAAACTTTGCGGCTTTGGATAAAATGGCCGATGATATCCTCGCCCGGCATCAAAGTCTTGGTCTGAAATAATAGTGTATTCATTATCCTTTCGCGTCCTCTGTCTGCCGACAGAGGATTTTTTTGCGCAGGGGGGCTTAAACACTTGCGATTTTATCCTAAAATAGCTACCATGAACCGCATAGGATATGCTGCATATATTCTTCAACAACGGAGGGACAATAATGTGGGTGCTTTTGGTGCTGGGTGCACTGGGAGCCGCCATATTCATTGAACGGCTTCTACACTATCACCGGGCTCAGATCGACTCCAAAGAATTCATCACCGGCGTAAAAAATGTGCTGCGCCGGGAAAATCAGATGGAAGCACTCTCGATATGTGACGCGACTCCCGGTCCCGTCGCGCGTCTGGTCAAACTGGCCATCCTGAATAAGAACCTGGGAACCAAAAGCGTGAACGACGCTATCGAATCAGCAGGGTTGATAGAAGTGCCCCGTCTGGAAACACGCCTTTCCTGGCTGGCAACGATT
>JAFZAR010000365.1 GCA_017557085.1 Verrucomicrobiota bacterium
ATCGGGGTCAGCGGGTACTGCGTGCTGAACGCGGAGCGCCAGGCTGCCGAAGAGGTATCTAAACGCAGTGCCGAGTGGGACGCGGAGCGCGCAGAGCTGGAATCCCGGCTGGCAAACGCCCAGTCCGGAGGGGTCGTGATCCCCGAAAATGTGGAAATCACCTCGGCAATGGATCCGATCCTGCTGGTGGAACGTCTCAAGAAGCTGGACGCCAACGACAACCGTAAGAAATTGCGCGAGGCGCTGTTCTCTTTCCAGGGACTGGTGGAAGCCGGTACGAACTCGATCCCGGCCATCCGCAATTACTTCACCAGCGGCGAAAACGTGGCGCTGGCCGGCGGCGGTCCCAATTTCGGAGGCGGCTTTGGAGGCAATAACGCCCCCAACGGCAATAATTTCAGAGAAAATTTCAGAGGAAATAACGGCGGTCCCAATGGCGGGCCGAACTTTGGCGGAATGAATTTCGGCGGCGGACGCAATTCCGCGGTGCCGGCCAGCACGCGCATCGGTCTGATAGACGTGCTGAACGATATCGGTGTGGAAGACGCTTATATTCTTCTGGGACAGATCGTTCCAACCGTAACAGAGGCCAGGGAGCTGGTCTATCTGTCGGGAATCCTGCAATCTATTGACCCCAGCTCGTTTGTGAGCACAACGGTCACGACCGCGCGCAATCTGCTGGCGGACAGCAACATCAATAATGGCGACAAACGTCAGCTGATGAATCTGCTGGCACAGCTGGGCGATACGGAATATGCCGCGGCGATGCTGGATAATCTCTATGTGGACGGCCGTCTGGACGGCGCAACGCTGGATTTCCTGACCCGTACCCTGGGCGAAGGAGCGGTCCCGGCGATCTATAACGCCTTTATGGATGCCAATGCCAGCGATCAGGACCGTGCGCGGCTGCTGATGTCCACGATGAACTATATCGGCTCGAATGCCCAGGCCACCGAGATGTTCAACACGGCTTTCGCGGGTGTTTCGGAGAACCGCGGCATGCAAAATATGATGCTGATGGGGCTTTCGGGCATGGGACCCGGCCAAAACCAGAATATCACGCCGGAAATGGCCGCCAGCCGTCTGAATATGCTGAATTCCCTTCAGCAGCAGTATAATGACCCTTCTATGAACAACGTTTTCGCGGCGGCACGGACGCAGCTGGAGTATTACTCCAATCCGTCCGCGTATGATCAACCGCCGCAGATCGATATGCGCCAAATCATGGGCGGCGGACGCGGTGGAAACCGCGACGGCGGCAACTGGGGCGGCAATCGCGGTCCCGGTGGTAATCGTGGCAATCGCGGCGGAGGTAACTGGGGCGGCGGCCGCTAGTTTTTCGCCGAGAATGTATTTATCATAATTACGTGTACGTGTTGGGCGGGATTTCCCGCCCTTTTTTTATCGCGGGCGCGGTTTTTATTTTACTTTTCGGGCCGCTTGCGCTTTGATAGAGGCGGTTGCGGTTGTTCCTGCCTGCCCGGAAGTTCCTCATTTCCCACAGCAACGAAATCACTCAGCCGCGAACCCATTAAAATTATGTCTTTGTTTGAAGCTTTACCCGACGTATTTCAGGGTGTCACTACGTTATTTCAGAGCGATCCCAAAATCGCGATCGCCCGAATTCTCCTGATCCTGCTTGGTTTTCTGATGATGTACCTGGGACGCAAAGGCGTTCTGGAAGGTCTGATCATGATCCCGATGGGGCTTGGCATGGCGGCCATCAACGCCTCGGTGATGGTGTTCGATCCGCTGGGCATCCACGCGCACGCCGGCGGGATGAGTACGCTCTTTCTGGAAGCGCAGGTAGGCGCGGGCGTGGAACCCGTGCAGGCTGCCGCGGATACGATCAAGATTCTGGGGATCGACTGGCTGCAGCCCATCTATACACTTACTTTCAGTAATAACTTGATCGCCTGTATCGTGTTCATGGGAGTCGGCTCGCTGCTGGATATCGGCTACGTGCTGGCGCGGCCTTTTGTCTGCATGACGATCGCGCTCTTTGCCGAGCTGGGAACGATGGTGGTCTTCCCGCTGGCGATCTACTGCTTCCATTTCACACCGCAGGAAGCCGCGGCCATTTCGGTCGTAGGCGGCGCGGACGGCCCGATGGTGCTGTTCACCTCGCTGCTGCTGTCGCCGCATCTGTTTGTGCCGATCGCGGTGGTAGCGTATCTTTATCTGGGACTGTGCTACGGCGGCTATCCTTATCTGATCAAAATGATCGTACCCAAGCGCCTGATCGCGCTCAAAATGCCCGCTCCGGCCAAGAAGCCCGTGGAATATAATTCCATGGAAAAAATGGCTGTGGCCGCGATCCTCTGCGTGGTACTTTCGCTGCTGCTGCCGATCGCCGGTCCGCTGATCTTCTCGCTATTTCTGGGGATCGTGATCCGCGAATCCGGCATCAAAGCTTTTCAAGATTTGGTCAGCGGCCCGATGCTCTACACGGCGACGCTCTTCCTGGGCATGACGCTGGGCATTCTTTGTGACGCGAACACGATCCTGGATCCCAAGGTGCTGCCCCTGCTGCTGCTGGGAATGCTGGCGCTGCTGATCTCCGGCATCGGCGGCATCATCGGCGGTCTGTTCATGTACTGGGTCAGCGGCGGCAAGATCAATCCGGTGGTCGGCGTGGCCGGTGTCAGCTGTGTACCCACAACGGCCAAGGTCGCGCAGAAGGTGGTCAGCAAAGCGAACCCCTCCTCCATCGTGCTGCCTCTGGCGCTGGGATGCTGTGTCAGCGGCGTGATCACCTCAGCTATCATTTCCGGCATCTTCTGCAGTCTGCTGAAAGGAGATTCCACGATCGCTCAAACCCTGATGTCTTTTGTAACCCGGTAACCGCTAAGAAACACAAAATATGGAACTGATCCAAATCACACTTTCGATTTACGCGCTGGCTATAGGCGTAGCTTTCTTCATCGCGCTGGTACTGGTGCTGATGGGAAAATTGATCAAGCTGGCAGGCTTCAAAGATGAAGCTCCGGCGGCTATCCCCGGCACTCCGGCCGGACAGATCATGCCCAATGCCGGTACCGATTACGCGGCCATCGCCGTTGCCATCGCGGCGGCCAAACGTGAATCCGATAAATAAAACCCCTTTTTATTAGAATATGAAAAAAATCGACTTTATGCTGACGGCTTTCCGCGACGGATTCCAGTCCGTTTTCGGTGCCAGAGTGTTCTCCAAAGATTATCTGCCGCTGGTGGAATACGCTTCCAAGGAATGCGGCATCAAACATCTGGAAGCCGGCGGCGGCGCGCTTTTCCAATCGGCTTTCTTCTACACGAAGGAAAACGGCTTCGACGTGATGGACGCTTTCCGCAAGGCGGCCGGTCCCGACGCGGAACTGCAAACGCTTTCACGCGGCATCAATATCGTCGCACTCAAAGCCCAGCCCAAAGACGTGATAGATCTTCATGCCAAAATGTTCAAAAAACACGGCATGAGCATCATTCGCAATTTTGATGCGCTGAACGATGTCAATAACCTGATCTGGAGCGGCCAGTGCATCCACAACGCCGGTCTGAAACACGAGGTGACCGTCACCATGATGGAACTGCCTCCGGGCTGCACCGGCGCGCACGATGTTCCCTTCTATGAAAAGACGCTGCGGAACATCCTAGACGCGGGCATTCCTTTCTACAGTGTCGCTTTCAAGGACGCGACGGGAACTTCCTGTCCGCAGAAAGTGCATGAGACCATCAAGATGGCCCGCAAGCTCCTGGGCAAGGACGCGCGCATCGTTTTCCATTCCCACGAAACGCCGGGCACCTGCACGCATTCCTATATTGCCGCGATCGAAGCCGGTGTCAGTCAGATAGACCTGGCGCTGGCTCCCGTCTCCGGCGGCACCAGTCAGCCGGACGTGATCACGCTCTGGCACGCTCTGCGCGGAACCGAGTACACTCTGGATGTGGATATCGACAAGATTTTCAAGCTCTCCGAAATGTTCAAGGAAGCGATGAAGGATTACTTCATCCCGCCGGAAGCCACCAAGGTCGAGCCGGTCATTCCGCTGTTCCCGATGCCGGGCGGAGCGCTCACGGCCAACACACAGATGCTGCGCGACAATAACCTGATGGATAAATATCCGCTCTTTATCGGCGCTATGGGCGAGGTCGTCAAGAAAGGCGGTTTCGGCACTTCGGTCACTCCCGTTTCGCAGTTCTACTTCCAGCAGGCTTTCAACAATGTCATGTTCGGTCCCTGGAAGAAGATCGCCGAAGGCTACGGCAATATGGTCCTCGGCTACCTGGGCAAGACACCGGTCGCGCCTGATCCGGAAGTGGTGAAGATCGCCGCTGAACAGCTGGGCAAACAGCCGACCACCGATCACCTTTCCGCGCTGGAAGCCGATCCCAAGAAGGGACTGAAAGCCGCCCGCGCGCGTCTGGAAAAAGAGAACCTGCCCGTGACTGATGAGAACCTCTTCATCGTGGCCTCCTGCGAGGACAAAGGCATCCTCTTCCTGCAGGGCAAATCCACGATCGGCGTTCGCAAAAAACAACCGGAAGCCAAGACCGCCAAAGCCGCCGGGACTAAACCAAGCGCTTACGATGTCAGCGTCAACGGTCAGAATTACACTGTCCGTTTCGAGGGCAGTAACGCGGTGGTCAACGGCACAACTTATCAGGTCGCTGTCAAAGAAGCGGGAACCGCTCCCGCGGCCAGTGCTTCTTCCGCTCCGGCTGCCGGAACGGAGGTCAAGTCTCAGCTGCCCGGTCTGGTGCTGCGCATCGAAAAACCGGTCGGCACCGCCGTCAAGAAGGGTGATGTCATCCTGGTGGTCGAATCCATGAAGATGGAAACACCGGTCGTCTCTCCCATTGACGGAACGGTAGCCCAGATCGCCG
>JAFZAR010000366.1 GCA_017557085.1 Verrucomicrobiota bacterium
GGAGAGAGGGACGCGTCCGTTGATTTGGTATTTTCTGCTGATGGTGGCACGGGTGGTTCTATACTGTAAACGCACTCGATCGAATCCATGGGGATGTCCGCTTTTTTCAATTCACGACGCAGAGCGCGTGCCAGGGGGCATCCCGTTACATGCGGCAGTGTAGTCGTGCGGATGAGCGTTGGATCCGGACGGCGGGCCGCGCCCATGCTCGAAACCAGAGGAACACCACGGCGAACGGCTTCGGAAATCAAAGCGGTTTTTCCCGGAAGCAGGTCTATTGCGTCCAGAATGACATCAGAGCGTTTTTCAAAAATCGGGCTTGTGTGCTGAGAATCCACACAGAGATCCAAGGTCTCTACAACGCAATCGGGGTTGATGTCCAGCACCCGTTCACGGATGACTTCTGTTTTTTTTCTGTTCAGGGTCGATTCCAGAGCGATTAGCTGGCGGTTGATATTGCTGGGGCAAACGATGTCGAAATCCACCAGACGCAGATGTCCGACCGCGCTCCGGGCCAGAGCCTCGACCGCGAAACTGCCTACAGCGCCGATCCCCACCACGGTGACAACGGTATTCCGCAGTGTTTCCAACTTTTGCGGGCCGACCATGCGAAGCAGACGGTTAAAGCGGATTTCAGGCGGGATCGTGCTCATAAGGAAAGAAAAGTTGTGAAATTGGTTTCAAGTTGGGCTTCCAGTTCCTCGGCGGCCATATCCAGCAGAGTACTCACACCACCGAGGATCAGACGCAGATCCGCGGGTTCGCTTTTGTCTTTGCCGGTTTCATCTTTCAGATGGCCGGAACGGTATTGCGGCGGACCGGCCAGATCGGGAGCGTCTGTTTCCAGCAGAAGCCGATCCTTTGGAACCAGCGGGAGAGATTGGCGGGCACGGATGTTTTTTTCATAAAGGAGCGTTCCCGCGAAAGAAAACCAGCCGCCGTATTGGAGCAGTTTTGCCAGCAGTTCCTTGCCCCCGCTGTAGGCATGGAAAAGGAGAGCAGGGGGCAGATGTGGTGTTTCCCTGAGGATGCGCATCATCCAGTCCCAGGCACGGACACAGTGGATGACGACCGGTCTCCGCAGTTCATATCCCAGTTGAAGATGGGTGCGGAAACATTCTTCCTGAAGCGATTCGTTCAGCGGCTGATGGTACAGATCCAGACCGGTTTCACCGATGATCCAGCCGGGATGTTCCCGGAGAAGGTTTGCCAGACGATCCTGCCAGCCGTCTTGAGTTTCCGCGACATACCAGGGATGGATGCCCAGAGCCGGAGTAATGGAAAGGGGATACTGTTTGGCTAATTGAAGCACTGTTTGCCAGTCGGATTCCCGTGCCGCGTTGCAGATCATCCTGCGCACACCGGCCTCCATTGCTCGCTGAAAGACCGTTTCAACAGGAGCGAATGCGGCTGTGTCGTGAAGATGATTGTGAGCGTCGATCATACGCTTACAGGAAGAGAAGATACACGATGGCCAGCTCGGCCAGCATCAGCAGACCTCCTTCGATCCACAGTGCATACTCACGCCAGCGGAGATCGTACTGTTTCATGGGAGAAGTCCAGCACTCGATCTGAACTCCGCCCAGCCGCAGGATGGTGCCGATCTTCAAAACGGCTTCTTTCTGCGGTTCCTTGTCCACTTCCATCCCGCCCGGAGCCGCGGCCCGGATAAGGATATGATCGTCATCCCGGAGAGTCAGTTCGGCGTGACGATCCCAGATCCCGTCTTCCAAAAGACAGAGATCACAATCGGGAGCCCTGCCGATAGAAAAAGGGAAATGGCGAGCCTCCACAGTCTGACCCGCCATTTTGCCATTTAAGATACGAAGCTCGATCATGCTCTGTACCCTGGTTTTATCTGATGCTGCTTAGCGTTTTGGTACGGTAATAATATCGCCGGGCAGGATCAGAAAGTCTTTTGACGGGTCTTTTTCTATTTTATTCGCGTTGACCTTGCGGGTCTTGCCGTCCGCGTTGGTCACTCTGACCTTGGAGCGTGAGGCAAATGTGGAATAACCGCCCGCGATCGCGATGGCGCGGGTAAAGGTCAGACCCGGAGTATAAACAGATTTACCAGGCATCCTCACTTCGCCTGTTATGTAGAAGAAACGGGCTTCGGAGGAGACCGTGATCACAAATTCAGTGTAGTACTTGCTGTAGGCTTGAGTCAGTTCATCCTGGATCTGGCTGATGGTTTTGCCGGCGGCTTGATAATCACCGATCAGCATCAGCTTGATCGTTCCGTCCTCAGAGATGCGGGCGGATTGTGTGCCGGAGGATCTGCCTACACCGGAAATCGCGATCGTTATCAGGTCATTGACCTGCAGCTTGTCGGATACCGATTCGGCACCAGTGGCAGGAATGGTAGTGGGATCAGTGGTCTTTCCACCGCCATTATCAGTGGTGGTGCAACCGGTGGCCAGACTGAAGACGATCGCGCACATGCCAAACAGGATCACTGCTTTTTTGAACAACTTTGAATTTATAATCATATCTTGTACTTTTCTAATTTATCTTGTTAAAACTAGTATTTCTTGATGCTATCGGAGGAGGCATCCGCTTCTGCCGGAGCCGCTGTATCGGCGGCATTGGCATCCTTGGCCGCGTCTGTTCCTTCAGCGGCGGCATCCTTAGCTTCTTTAGCCTCTTGCTCCTTCTTCATATCACGACGGCGTTTGCGGTGGTGACCGTACTCGCCGTGTCTGGCAGTGTATTCACCATATTCACCGCTGCTGCTGTTGTACTCCCCACCGTAGTCGTAATTCTTGCTGTAATAATCGTAGTAGTAACCACTGTAATAGTAGTAGTAGCTGTCCTGGTTGATGCTGATATTGTTCAGCACGATACCCAGCAGATTGCCGCCGACCTTTTCCACAGTCTGTTTGGCACGCAGTGTCATGGACTGTGGGTATTTACGGTGCTGCACGACCAGCACGACCATATCCACCAAGCTGGCCAGCACAGAAGCGTCGGACACACCCATGATAGGAGGTGAGTCGAAAAGCACATAATCGTAACGGCTGCGGACTTCGTTAAAGAACTCTTTCATGCGTGTGGAGTTCAAAATACCCATCGCGCTGGCAGGCAGTTTGCCTGAAGGCAGGAAGTCCATACCTTTGACAGGAGAAACCTGGATGACCTCTTCCAGAGTTTTCTGTTTGAGCAGATAGTTTGTCAAACCGATCGCGTTGGAAACACCCAGGATGCGATGCAGACTGGGACGTCTCAAGTCAGAGTCCACCAGCAGAATGCGGTTATCATTCTGGGCGAACACTGTAGCCAGGTTCATGATCGTTGTGGACTTACCTTCAGCCGCGCCACCGCTAACGACCGTGATCGTATTCATGTTTTCATTCTTGCGGCTGAACAAAATGTTAGTACGCAAGACACGGTAGGCTTCCGCGTAGGCCGCGTTGGGATCGTCTTTCAGGTATCCCACATCCTGAGGGATGATGCCGATCACGCTGGCACCCAGTGTTTGTTCCACTTCGTCGATCGCCTTGAAGGAAGTATCCAGATATTCCACAAAGAAAGCAAAACCGATACCGCCGACCAGACCCACGATCACACCCAGGATCACGTTCAAAACCATGTTGGGTTCGACAGGCTTGATGCCCGGTTCCGCGATATCTGTGACCTGTACGATAGAAGAACGGGGAATATCTTTGTCGATATTTTCCATCATCAAACGTGAACGCAGCAGATCTCTCCATTTGATCTTGGTTTCCAGCTCACGTTTTGCGTCCCAGTAAGGACGATACTTAGCGGCATTTTCCGCGTCCAGAGTTTTGGCTTCTTCCAAACGCTCCTTGATAGAATCCGCTTGAGTGCGCAATGTACTTGCGCGAGATTGTAAACCCAGGATAGCACTGTTCACACGTTCATCAATTTGCTTGTTCAATGTATTGAGAACGGTTGTCAGCTTCTTTACATCCGGATGATCTTCTTTGTAGGCAATAGATAAGCTGGCGTATTCCTGTTCGGCTACATTGCGTTTCACGATCAACTCGTTCAGGATCTGATCATTCGGGTTAGATCCCATCAAAGCCTCCAAACGTTTTTCCGGAGGCAAGTTGGTAATGCTCTGGAGAATATCCAGAGTCTGCACATAGAGACTCTCGGAACTTAAACGCTCCGCGTCCAAACGACGGACCGCTTCCGGCTCCAAAGTGGGAGAGGAGTTAGCCATAGGACCTTCTGCGCTGTAGTCAGAGATCTTTAACTCGGCACGAAGGTTATCCACCTTCCTTTGAAGATCTTTTACATCATCTTCATATTCATCCAAGGTTTCCTGGAAAGTTTTGGCGTTCTGCATGGAGTTTTGGCGGTAGTTTTCCAAACGATTTTCGCGATAGGCTTCGGCGATCTTATTCGCGATTTCAGCCGCCTCCATGCGGTCTTTGCTGCGGACACTGATTTCGATCAGCTCCGTATTGCGGAACTGACGGACATCCATATCCTTCAAAAGTCTGTAATAAGTGCTTTGCAGATTCAGATTAGGAATCTTATCACGGGCACTCCACTTGCTGATCAAGTTTAAATTGGTGATGACACCATAAAGAACATTCTTGGACTTGATAACCTCAAATTCAGTCAATACAAAATAAGGATCATAGCTGGTATTGCGGTTTCCGTCATACAGACCGGCCACATCGGTGTCCTTGCTGACGCGGATGCGCACAGTACTCTCATATTTCTCAGGGAGTAAGAAAGTCAGGCCGATAGCCGTCAGGACAACCAGAAGGAAGATCCCTATGACCATTAACTTACGTGCGCGTATAACTCTCCAGTAATCCAGGAAATGTTGCGCCGTTTCAACATTTTGTGACTGTTTTGTAAAAGGTTTATTGTCCATCTTCTAAAAAAAAAGAGGCCAGATAACTTGCTCCAGCCTCTTGTTCAAGTTCTATACTATTTCGTATTTAAGCTCTCCAATCTTAGTAGGTAGCACGCAGACCGAGGGTCACGCGATTACGATTGTAGGAGCGATTACTGATGTTGGATACCAAATCATCATAAGAGTAGCTGGCATCCACAAATGCGCCTACAGGAGAATCCATTCCCGTGATTCTGAAAGACAAGGAAGGACCAACGCTGTAGTAATCATCACGTGCATTGTCGTTTATACCACTCGGAGACTTACCATAAGCGGAGTGCTGATACACACCACTGATAGCGCCTTCCAGTCTGTCGATGATCTGGTGACGAACACTGGCGTAAACGGTTGTGACTTCAGAGTCCATGGCACCCCATTGAGAAGCGGCGATCGCGTGGCGGATCCCCAACTGAGCGGAGCAATTTTCCAGGTAATTCCAAGTCAATGTGCTTTCCACAAACGGATTAGTGGTATCTCTCTCTAAACCGAGATCTGCATAGGTCTTCTTGTAATCCTTAACATTCTCGAAGTAGGTGTATTGAGCACCAGCGCGAGTTGTCCAATCAAGACCTTCACTCAGAGTCAGACGATATCCGAGATAACCGGCATGGCTCATGCGGTCATAAAGATCGCTCTCGTATGTTCCAACAGGAAAACTATACTTATCAAACAGGACTCTTTGTCCAGAACCACTGTAATCGGAATAGTTCATCTCATAACCGATGAAGAAGCGATTAATCTCGTCCAGATCATAGAACAGATCCAGATGAGGTGTGTGTTCCATACGGTTCAGGATGAAAGCGTAATCATCATTATCGAAATCCCAGAGGGAATTACGGTAACCAATCTCGAAGCCGAGATTTTCATAATACTTCACACCCAGAAGGATCTGAGCGAAGTTACGAATGTTGTCACCGTCAGCGCGTGTCACTAACTGTGCGCCGCCGAAATCAGAAAGGACGGAACCTTCCTGTGCGACCGCGAAGGAGTCAGAGACATCCACACGCACATTGTCGTTGAACTGATGTGAAAAGACAGCGTCAACCAGATGAGATTGATCATCATGCGGTTTGCGGTCAGCGTACCAGGTGTATCCGTACTCATAGCGGGCACTGGCAAGTGTCGCATCGTCTTGATATTTCAATCCAACACTGGGGACGATTTGCATACCCCAGCTATCCTTATAATACGGTCTGCTTGAGGAATTGATATTGTCATCGTAAAAACCACGAACTGACAATGATGCACTCAGCCACGGCAATGCTTTTTCACTGCTTTCGACTTGGGGTCCTGCATAGGCCCCTTGCATTCCAAGTAAACCCAGTGCCACTGCACCAGCGGATGCTATAATTTTATTCATATTCAAAAACTGTCGTTGTTAAAACTGTCGTTGCTAAACTGTTGTTGTTACCAACCACCGTTACCCGAAGCCATTTTCTCTAATTTTCCCCTTAATGTCAACAGGGATTTTATAAAAATTTTATTGATTTCAATCGTTAGAAAATCTCCAACGTTCCCAATCAGACAAAAACACTTGATCAGGAAGAAGATCTCTAAGGGCGTTCCGAAGCGGAAAACTTCCGGGCAACATACCTTTGCCATAAAATTGAAGCAGAAAATCGCCCCAACTATGGCTGGCTTTAGTAAAATCTGTCAAAAAACGCTGATCCAATGTCAGCTGCGTTAAGTATAACCCCCGGATGGGGCAGATGTCATCATTTA
>JAFZAR010000367.1 GCA_017557085.1 Verrucomicrobiota bacterium
GGATCGATCTCGATCTGATAACCATGTACACGACCGGCCGGGACATTCCAGTACTATCCGTTCCAGGTATAGGTATGCGGCATCGGGAAACAATGACTGCGGATCTGCACACCGGAATTCATCCGGGGATCCACCTTGTATTCATACTCCAAGATAAAATCGCTGTAGTCGCGCGCTGTACACAGAAAACTGTTTCCGCCGGCGTTATGCTTGGTCGTGCCGACGATACAGCCGTCCTCTACCGTAAAAGGTGCACTGCCGCCATGCTGAGACCAGCCGTCCAGCTTCTGTCCATCGAAAAGCGAAACCCACTCTGCCGCATCCATGTTGATATTCCAGCAGATCAAACAACCTGCTGAAACAGCCAGAGTCCGTTTTAACCATTTAACATTCATTGTGTTTTTCTTTTTCATAAGACTGGATGATTCATAGTTACCATTTCATTCTGTTTTTAAGTATCCAAAAGCTACCATGTATAGCGTATGCTCTAATGGAT
Source organism: Verrucomicrobiota bacterium (assembly GCA_017557085.1). Taxonomy (GTDB): domain Bacteria; phylum Verrucomicrobiota; class Verrucomicrobiia; order Limisphaerales; family UBA1412; genus UBA1412. Next base: position 497 of record JAFZAR010000367.1, read on the forward strand.
AATACAGCATAGATTCAGATCGCATTCCATCTTTCCAATCCCTTAATAAACATGCATATACTTCCACACCATCCTGAGGATTAAACCATTCCGGTATTCTGTCTTTCTTATTGCCTTGTTTATGAATAGGAAAATTGCAATCATCTATAAACACTTCATATATATTTGCTAAATCTTCAGTATTCTCTTTCAATCTAATCCATTTAAAATCCCCTAAACTTTTCTCTAAGACTGTATAAACAACTGAATCAAAAAATGTTATTTTCATGAAAGATTTATACATAATCCAACCTTCGTCATAAGTATATTCAAAACTTTTTATATCCGCCTCATCAATATTCGATAAGAAAGGTACAAACCGTGTCTGAAATTCTTCCTTTGTCAGTGTCACTGCAAAATGTTTTTCATGACTAATGGTAAAATTAAGCCATTTTGTGGTTAAAAATAAAATGCCTAAAACAATTACCGCTATATGAAATCCAGCCAGAACTATTAGTAACTTATTAACACGTGGCGGTAATTTTTTGTTCAAAAAATTCCATAAAAATATCAGTATTTCAGATAATTTTTTCATCACTTTACTAATAGACGATTGATGAAAGGTTTCCTATCTTCGTCCATCATACCAAATATTCACCGCGTCACGGTCTTTGAGCATCTTTTTACCACGGAAAAGGAAACCGCGTACCAGCTTCAAATGCTCTTTAGTTCCATAGAGACGGAGCTTGCGGTTGGAAGTCTGGATCGAATTCCGCAGAATAATGACCCGGCCTTCTTTTCGGCGGCGCACCTCTCGTTTCAGCCGGCGGCTGAAATCTATCTCCTCCGAAGCGTAAAGCTCTGTGCTGAAACCGCCCAACCGTTGGAAGAGATCGCTCCTGCAAAAGATAAAAGAACCCGGTGCCCATTTCAGACAGCGGCTGATGCAGCGCCAGAGATGAAGCGTGAAGGTCGCCACGGGATCCAGCGTTTCCATCCATACCAGGGCGCCGCCGCCCACGGCATTCTCCGTCGTTAAACGATCTAAAAGCTCCCGAAAAAGTTCCGGCGGAGGATAGGAATCCGCTTCAATGAAAATCAGATAATCCCCTGTGGCCGCGGCCGCGCCGGTGTTGCGGGCTCTGGATATCTGATTGACCGGTTCAAAGACGACTTTCGCCCCGGCTTCACGGGCAATTTCCGCGGTACGATCGCTGGAATTATTATCGCAGACGATCAACTCAAAACTGTGCCCGCGCTCCAAAAAAACATTGAGCGACCGCTTTATTTTAGAAAGCGAATCGCCCAATAGCTTTTCCTCGTTATAAGCGGGAATGATGATCGAAAACTTCACACAAAAACCTTTTAACGGTGATGTTTCAGGAACCACTCGTAAAGTTCGGGGTTGTCGTAGGTCTGAGTCCAGGAATTGTGATCCACACCCGGATAAGTGGTCAGCTTGACATCTTTAACACCCAACGCTTTCAGTCCTCTTTCCATGGTGCGGGAATACTCCACTGGCACTGCTGAGTCGCTTTCACCGTGGAAGATCCAGAAAGGCAGAGAATGCAGTTTTTCCGCTTTCGCACCATCCAGAGCCAGACCGGACAACCAATTACCGCCGCCGCATATAGGTGCCACCGCCGCGAAACGTTCAGGATTCCGGATAGACCAGGCAAAAGAAGCAAAACCGCCCATGCTCAATCCCGTCAGATAAACACGTTTGGGATCCGCGTTCTTGACATCTTTCAGCACTTGATCCAGAAGGCTATTTAGTAAATCAATATCCCATGCCCACCAGCTGTCTCCGCGACATTGAGGAGAGACTACGATAAATTTGAAATCAGGATCCTTATCCACCAGCATGGCAGGACCGTGTACCTTCACCAGATCTATGTCCGCCATACTATTGCCTCGCTCGCCCATACCGTGCAGGAACATGATGACGGGCCATTTCTTATTCGCTGTCGAGGAATAATCTTTGGGCAGGAACAACAGATAATCCAGCTGCTGCTTGACTGTCTTTTCCAGAGACAAGGTTTGCGGGACTTGTTTACCCGGAGTCGGGGTTCCCACCTGGGGAGCATCTGCCGCCTGAGCGTTTCTTACACAGAAAAGGAACAGCGCCGCAATCAAAGCCACGCCGCACACACCTGACAAAATCGTAACTAATGTCTTCATCGGTTGTTATTTTACAATATAGAAAGCGTTAAGTCAATCTAACACGTCTGGAACGCATCCTGAAAAAACATTGAGCGACCGCCCTGTCATAGAAAGCGAATCGCTCAATAACTTTTCCTCGTTATAAACGGGAATGATGATCAAAAACTTTACATAAAAAGCACTTTTAACGGTGATGCTTCAGGAACCACTCGTAAAGCTCCGGATTGTTATAGGTCTGTGTCCAGGAATTGTGGTTCACGCCCGGATAAGTAGTCAGCTTGACTTCCTTGACCCCGTAGGCCTTCAGACCTTTTTCCATGACGCGGGAACACTCCACCGATACTGTAGTGTCGCTTTCTCCGTGGAAGATCCAGAACCCCAATGTGTTCAACTTCTCCCTTCTTTCCTGATCCAGCGCCAGAGCATCCACATAAGTACCGCCGCCGCATATAGGTGCCACCGCCGCGAAACGTTCAGGATTCCGAATGGACCAGGCAAAGGTACCAAAACCACCCATGCTCAACCCCGTCAGATAAACACGATTGGGATCCGCATTCTTAACATTTTTCAGCACATCATCCAGGAAAGCATTCAGCAGATCGATATCCCAAGCCCACCAGCTGTCTCCGGGACACTGAGGAGTGGCCACGATGAATTTGAAGTCGGGATTCTTGTCTGCCAGCATCGCGGGACCATGAACCTTCACGCGGTTGATATCCGCAATACTGTCGCCGCGCTCGCCTATGCCGTGCAGGAACACGATGACGGGCCATTTTTTATCCGCTGTCTCGGAATAATCCTTGGGCAGGAAAAGCATATAATTCAGCTGTTTGCCGTTCTTTTCCTGAGACATGGCTTGCGGAACCTGTTTACCCGGAGTAGGTGTCCCCACCTGGGGAGCATCCGCCGCCTGGGCATTTCTCACACTAAAAAGGAACAGCGCCGCGATCAAAGCCGCACCGCACACACCTGACAAAATCGTAACTAATGTCTTCATCAGCAGTCATCCTACCAAATAGAAAGCGGCAAGTCAATCTTACACGTTTGGACGTGCTTTGAAAACTCGCCGCTAAAACCGTGACCAAAGGATCAGTCCGTTTTGGCTAATCAACTACCCGATAGAATTTTATATTTCCTTTGGAGACATCTACCTTCAGGGTATCTCTGGCACCGGTAACGTCTGTCCAGTTGTACGCATCCACACTCTCCTGAAGAATACCGGTAAAAGTCAGAGTCAGAATACCATCCGAGTATATATAAGACAGTTCCGCGATCTGCGCGGGAGCATCCTTGCATTCCGTAAGTCTCCCCTGCCATGAGTTATACACGTCAATAACAGCCTGCCAGGAAGCGGCATAAGCCGGACTGTAATAGCTGACCAGCGTACTGGGTGTATTACTGTACATACTGGAATCGGATTGAGGCACATTCCCCGTGTAGTAAACACTGGTCAGGCGCTTGCACCATGCGAAAGCATAGTTGCCGATCGTGGAAACATTAGCCGGGATCGTGATCGTTCTCAGATTTTCACACGTCTGGAACGCTTCCGCTCCGATACTCTCCAATCCATTGTTGAATATGATGTTCCTCAGATTGACACATTCGCGGAAAGACGCATCGCCAATAGACTTCACATTTTTGCCAAAGATGACACTTTCCAGATTGAAGGAACCTCTGAACGCATTGGCACCAATAGAAATGATGCTGTCGGGAATCGTATAGCCGCTTCTGATATTTCCAACAGGATACTGCAAAAGCGTTGTCTGCGCTTTATTCAGCAAGACTCCATCCAGACTGCTGTAATTAGGATTGGCCGGGCTGACATGGAAGGCTTCCAAAGCGCCGCATCCATAAAAAGCATCATCCGCAATAGCTTCCAAACTGTCATCCAGTGTGATATCCGTCAGCCACACACACCCGGCAAAGGCATTCCCCCTGATCGAGCGGACAGAGGATGGAAATACATAGCTGTCTCTTTTATTTCCCACGGGATATTGGATCAGAACGGTTTGGTCTTTGTCAAACAGGACTCCCTCCTCACTGCTGTAAAACGGATTCGCGGGATCCACAATGATATTTTCCAAACGGGAACATTCTGCAAACGCATCCGCGGAAATGTCACGAATGCCGGCCGGGATCGTGATAGTCTTCAGATTTCTGCATCCGTCAAAGATACCGGATTCCAGAGAAGTAAGACCTCTGCCCAGGGTGATATCCTCCAGATAGAAACATTTACTGAAAGCTCCCTGCGCTATCTCAGTAACACTGTTCGGGATGGTATAACTGCTTCTCTCGCTCCCTGTCGGATATTGGATCAGGCACTCCTGTTTTTGATCGAACAAAACACCTTCCCGACTGAGATAGTAATTGTTTCCGGCATCTACCGTTATGGATTTTAGATTGTCACATCCATAGAATGCTTTGTCTTTGATCGTTGTCAAGGCGGCTGGAAGAATGATCTCTTCCAGATAGGCGCTGTCCGCAAACGCTCCCTTTTCGATCACCGTGACAGTGTACAGCAGTGTATAGACAGTCCTGGTATTGCCCGCAGGATATTGGATCAAAGTTTTGCAGTCTTTGCTCAGTAAAACGCCATCCAAGCTATAATAGGCCGTGTTTTTAGTATCTGCGGTAATAGTTTCCAACCCTGAACAGGCAAACGCGCCTTCGCCAATCGTCTGGACACTTCTGCCCAAGGTGATCGTCTTCAGGCTGTCGCAGAAGGCAAATACATTTTTTCCCAGAACCGCAACTTTATCAGGGATCGTCACGCTTTCTAAAGAAGAACACCCACTGAACGCAGAATCGCCGATTGATTCCACGTTCTTCCCAATCATGAGCGTTTGCAAATTGGAACATCCTAAAAACGCGTTCTCTCCGATCGTTGTCACATTACCTCCGATCGTCACGCTCTCCAGAAGCTGATAATATGAAAGCGCGTTTTCATCGATCCCGGTGACTGAGTACTTTTTTTCGTTGTTCGCGACAACCGCAGGAATCTCCAATGCAACGGGAGTCTCCGCGTAATCACAAACACAAACCGTCCCGGAAGAGCCGGACTCCGTAAGAACCCGGTAAGTCAAAGCGTCAAAAGTAAATATTTCACCGACACTTGCCTGTGTACTGATTGAAAAACAAACCGCCAGAGACGGGATCAGCGATTTCAAAATTTTGGAGTATGATTTTCCTTGGAAATAAAATTTCAGATCTCTTATTTTGCCAGTCATAGTTTATTGAATAATATCAAAATGACGTATTGTTTTCTCTGCGAACAGAAAACAACACGGCTATGCTGAAAATCTTTCCTCCGATTGTCAAGAAAAATAGAATAATAATCTCTCTCCGTAGTGGTTAAAGAGAAAATAGGAGAATATACAGATGATCAATAGACGTAAAATTAGGAATTGAATTCCTAAAATCACGCTAAAATTAGGAATTAAAGTACTAAAATTAGCGTTATTTTAGAAAATTTTGTTTTGATTTTGAGCTAATTTTGGTAAAATAACTCCTGATCTGCGGATCATCGCAGTGAATGAAAGGAATCGTCATGGGAAAAGCCAGACAAATAACATCCTCAATCTCAAATATAAAGAGCCGAAAAACAGGTCGTATTCTGGTCATTACCGGAGCGAGACAAGTAGGTAAAACGACATTGGTAAAAAATTTACTCAATGACTACACTTATCTGTCCATTGAAGATCCTGTTGTGCGGGGCAGTTATACACAGCTAACCTCTTCCCAGTGGCATTCTCTTTACCCTAAAGCCTCACTGGATGAGGTGCAGAAAGCCCCTATTCTCATAGAGAGCATCAAGGCTGCTTATGATCAATACCCAGATGTTCGTTATGTTCTGCTGGGTTCCAGTCAATTACTGCTGCTTCAGAAAGTCAGGGAGAGTCTGGCCGGGCGCTGCACTATTTTTGACATGTATCCCCTCACACTGCCGGAGCTTCAAACCTCCAGCTGGTCAGACAAGATACAAATGTCATTCTGGCAAAAACTGCTAAAACAGCAAACTCCGGACTTCTACCCGTCCTTTCTCATGGATCCACGGATGGCCGCTAAAAAAGCCGCCTGGGACTATCTCCTGCGCTTTGGCGGATATCCGGCGCTTGTGGATGAGGAGCTGACCGATCAGGAACGTTACCAATGGCTGAACAATTATGTGCGCACTTATCTGGAAAGGGATATCCGCGATCTGGCTTCCTTCCGGGATCTGGAGCCTTTTGTGAAACTTCAGCATTCCTTCGCTTTGCAAACGGCGCAAACGCTGAACGCTTCCACTTTGTCCCGCAATCTGGGCATCAGCGCCAAAACGGTTCAGCACTATCTGGAGTACTTGAACATCAGTTATCAGGCATTGACTCTGCCCTCCTGGTCTCGTAACCAAAACAAACGTCTGACCAAAGCACCCAAAGTTCATCTGCTGGACATGGGAGTGCTTCAAGCTGTTTTGCGGAAACACGGCGGGCTGACCGGCGCGGAGTTTGAGAGTGCTGTCGTCTCTGAGCTTTACAAGCAGGCTAAGAATATCCTGGCAAACGCCTCTTTTTATCATCTGCGTACTTTGGACGGCAGAGAAGTCGATCTGCTGGTGGAGCTGGAGAACGGATATTTTGCCTTTGAAATCAAAATGGCATCGAACATCTCCAAGACTGACGCACGGCATTTGCTGAAACTGGAGGAGTTCCTCGACAAGCCGCTGATCCATGCTTTCGTGCTCTCCAATGACAACACCACCCGGCAGATCACGGATAAGATCACCGCTGTTCACACGGCGATGTTCCTGGGATAGTTAATTTCTCAAGCGCAGGAGGATCTTTCCGGCAAGTTCCGCGCTGGGTTTGGTGCGTTCTTCATCCCAGTAGCGGCGGCAGGTCCAGCTCAGTTCCACTGACTGGCAGCTGTTGAGAGTGTGAGGAAAGATATCCGGCTGCTCCAGTGCGATCATTTGATTGGAAAAGGAAGCGTATTCCCTTTGCAGCAGACGGTAGTGTATCTCTTCGCAGTCTCTCAGGAGTACGATGACATTACTTTCCTGCACCCGCAAAAGCAGCCGATCATCTGCGTCATAAACAAAGGAAACGATCCCGGTATTTGTCGAAACTGTTTCGGCTGCCGGTTCGCTCTGTATATTGGTATCAGCAAATTCCGGGATCTTCACCGCCAGAAAAAAGGGATCCGACTGCGCGTCGGCAATAAAATCCGCGGACAGGAGTGTATCCGTCAGAA
>JAFZAR010000368.1 GCA_017557085.1 Verrucomicrobiota bacterium
CTGGGTACATCACGGCGGTCTCAAAGATTTTCCGGCGACCGATTATAATTATGTGCGGGATGAATACATGAAGTATTGGGACAAAGCGGAAAAGGAATATAATATCCCGTACTATCCAAATGTGACCGTTGGCTGGGATGGTTTCCCGCGCTCGCATCCGGATGATCCTTTGCAGGAATCCAATCCCTTCCAGCGTGCGATGTCGGGCAATACTCCGGAGCGTTTGAAAGAGGTCGTGAAAATGACTTGCGAGCGTTTGAAAAAACGTCCGGCTTCGGAGCGCATCTTTAATATCAACTGCTGGAATGAGTGGACGGAAGGCAGTTATCTTGAACCCGATACCCGTTATAAAATGGAGTATCTGGAAGCGGTCAGAGATGGCAAATAAATAGCTCTATGGATCCGCATTATCTCCAATATCTAATTCCGTTGGCTGCGTTTCTTGTGGGCGCATTTGTTGTGTACATCGTAGCTAAGGCCCACACAACTAAGGCAACTGAGGAAGCTGTCCGGATGGAGGCACTGCTGAAAGAACAGATCAATGCCCTGAAAGATAATTTGGAGGCCAAAGTCCAGGCGGTTTCCGAAAATATCTTAAAGGGGCGTTGTGACGAACTGAAGGAGAAAAACGCGGAGCTTTTGGGGAATCGTGTTCAGGAATTGCAGGAACGCAATGAAGCTCTGCTCAAACCTTTTGTGGATCCGATCCGTGAAGGAGTCGGCGAGCTTCAAAAACGCTATGACGAGCTTCAGAAAAAATACGGAGAACTGCAGCAGAGCAACAAAGATCTTTTAGATCCACTGCGCCAGCGGATGGAAGAATTCCGCAAAGCGGTAGAGTCATCCGAAAAGACCGAGATTGGATTGAATCAAAACCTGATGGGTGCCATCACTCAAATGCAGAAGGTTACGAATCAAGTGAGTGATTCCGCGAACAATCTGGCTCAGGCTCTTCGGGGTCAGGTCAAAGCGCAGGGCAACTGGGGTGAAGTCACATTGCGTCAAGTGCTGGAGTATTCCGGTTTGAAAAAAGACTTTCATTTTATCGAGCAGGAATTTATTCAAAACCCGCAGGGAAACCGATTTTACACAGATGCCACGATAAAATGGCCTGATGGTAAACAACTGGTCATCGACAGCAAGGTAAGCTTGAACTACTACACCGATTACATGAATGCTGCCGATGATGAAACACGCAAAGTGTGTTTGGATAATCATCTCAAGAGCGTGTGGGGCCATGTTAAAGAGCTGCTCAAAAAAGACTATGTCGGACTAAAAAAGGAACATGGTATAATGGTCTTTGATTATGTGGTCATGTTTATCCCGATAGATGGCGCTTTTGAATTGGCGATGAAAAACAGCAAGATTTGGGATGAAGCGTTCAAGAGCAAGATCATCATAGCGTCTCCAGTGAGTCTTATCACACTTTTGCAGACGATTTACATTGCATGGCAAAAGGACGCGCAGGATCGAAATCAGGAGGAGATCATCAAGACCGTGACCCAGCTGCTGGATCGCGTTTATGATTTCTATCAGAGATTAGATGATGTGGGGAATCAGCTGGAAAAAACGCAGAAGGCGTATGTGGAGGCTGTGAAGAAGCTCCGTGGTGATGGTGCAGTTCAGTCAGTGACAAAGTCAGCAAGAAAACTGGAAGCGCTTGGAATCAAAACATCCAAAACGCTTCCGGCAAATTCACGCTTCCAATTCGACAGCGAAGAGTGATTTAGGCAATAGCGTCCAGATACGATTGCAGAATAATGGCGGCGGCCATTTTATCCACTTTCTCTTTACGCTTGTCCCGGCGCACATCCGCTTCGATCAGCAGACGGTTTGCCTGTGAAGAAGTCAGGCGTTCATCCCAGGTGCGAATAGGAATGTTCGGAAAATGTTCACGCAATCCTGCAACAAAGACTTTCACTTTTTCCGCGGCCGGGCCGTAAGTTCCGTTCATATTGCGCGGCATCCCGACCACCATTTGATCCACGTCTTTTTCCTGGATGATAATGCCCAGAGCCTCCCAGAATTTTTCCAGTGGTTCCGCCGGGATATATTCCAACGGTTGAGCGATCATCTTTAGTTCATCACTAATGGCGATCCCCATTCTTTTTGTACCGTGATCTATAGCCAGTGTTCTTGACATATTCCAAAATCTAATCTGTAATGGCGACCTTGCTGCTGTGAATACGATAATTTTCTTTGCAGCCTAAAATTTTGTTGTGCTTCAAAACGACATCCTGCGCATTTCCGACATAAATGCCGCACAATCCCGGATCACCTTTGATCACATTGTTTTCGATAGTGATGTTTTTGTGCAGATAAGTCGCCTCAGTATCTTTCGCGTCAATGATAACAGCGATTCCCGAAGCGTTCCCCTGACGACCTGTACCGCGTCCGCAGCCGGTGATGATATTGTCACGAATAATGACATTTTCGGCATGACTGCCTTCCTGCCACCAGGATTCCGCGCCTACATGGATGCCGGTGCCGGTGCTGTTTCGGAAGACATTGTTTTGGATCAGCACATTTCTTGTTTTGACCAGCACAGCACGGGCCAGATGACTGTTTACAGTGGAATTGACAAATTCCAGCCGGGGCAGTTTGGAAATGTTCATCAGGAAATATTTTCCAGCGGCATCCTCCGGCAGTTTTTCGGTGAATGTCACATCCCAGTATTTGTTTGGGATGGTATGTTCTGTTCCGCCTACAGTGAAGGTTGCGACCGGTTTCAGTGTATCGACTTCCACCAGTTCCATCACATCTCCTTTATCAGGCAGATCCGCGACCTGCGCGTGGGTAAAAGCCTGATGGGTGATCCCCAGTCGCGCTTTCTCGCCGTTCACTTCCATGATCGTCTGATAATAGCCGTGAACATTTGTCGCGTCATCCTGATGTCCCTGGAACTTGCATCCGTCAAAGCGGATCGTTCCGCTGCAGGAGGCAAAGTGCGTGGCATCCGTATTGGATGAAAGAATGTGTCCTTCACTCGGAACAACAGACAAACGGTTCATTGTGATGTCACGGCTGAGGAATCCCACGATGCCCATACCCGGCTGAGCGTGAATGGTGACATCGTTCAAGGTGACCTGAGAGCTTCTCAAAATCAAAATAGCCGGGCGAAAGTGGAAACTGTGGATGACACCGATCCCGGCTCCCAGAAGTGATTTGTCGATCTTGGTTTTGAAGCGGACTTTTTTTCCTTCGACCTTTTCGATTTCCGGGAAATAGACCGGATGAGGCCACATCCGATCTTCATCTTTCTGCCAGAAGATGGCACGCAGGAAAGGTGTTTTTTCCGTCAATTCCCGTTCATCATTGAAGACAGCCTCGAACGCTTCATCTTCCACAGTGGTGATTTCACCATCGGAGAACGGTTTATTTTTGTAGTCAATGGTCAGTCCCTTGATAGTGATATTCTCACAGTTGTCCAGTGAGATCGGTTCCATCCAGCCTTCGCACATCAGTGTTGCGCCTTTGGCTTCGATAGTCAGATTTTTTGTTCCTGTAAAATCCAGACCTTTGGCGTAGGGGTAATAAGCTGTATAGATAATCGGTTCGGTGCTGCGTCCCATTTTGCTGGACATCGCGTCTTGCTCTAATTGGACAGCGGCTTCATCCCGCAGACGATAAACACCGGCTGGAATCTCCAGCACTGTGTTCGGGTTTTCTTTGCAGAACTGCACAGCTTTGCGCAGGGCTTCCGTGTCGTCTCTGCCGTCAGCCGGCAGAGCTCC
>JAFZAR010000369.1 GCA_017557085.1 Verrucomicrobiota bacterium
CAGCCACCATGGCTGGTCGGGAAAAAGTACAGCAAAAATCATGTGCTGTCAAATAGGATTGAAAGGAATTTTCAAAAATATTCAATTTTTTGAAAATTGTTTTTTTAGAGTTGCGCATTCGGTTCATTTTCAAGTATGATACGTGCCTGTATGAAAAAGATGCTTTGCGCGATCCTGGCGCTGGGGATGCTGGCCTTGAGCCACGCGGCCGAGCCGGTCAAGCCGGCCAAAGAGGTCAAGCTCGATCCCAAGTGGAAACTGGTTTGGAATGATGAATTTGACTACACCGGACTGCCGGATACGAATAAATGGACGTATGAAGTGGGGTATGTCCGCAACAAGGAGCTTCAGTACTACACCAAGTCACGTCTGAAGAATGCCCGTGTGGAGTCGGGCTGTCTGGTCATCGAGACGCACAAGGAGTCTTACGAGGGCATGGACTATACCTCGGCCAGTGTCATCAGCAAGGGCAAAGGCGAGTGGGGGTACGGCCGGGTGGAGATCCTGGCCAAGCTGCCGGGCGGCCGGGGCATCTGGCCGGCGCTGTGGATGCTGAACACCAAGGGCGGCTGGCCTAAAGGCGGCGAGATCGACATCATGGAGCTGGTGGGGTATGAGCCTAACAATATCTATTGCACGGTACATACTTATGATACTTATGTGAACAAGAAGACCGACGGTCAGAGCAATCATATCAGTCTGGATACGCCGCAGAACGGTTTCCATCTGTATGCCGTGGAACGCTATCCGGACCGGATGGACTTCTATGTGGACGATGTGAAGGTGCTTTCCTATCCCAAGAAGGAAAACACGATCGAGTCCTGGCCGTTCGACGGCAAGTTCTATCTGATCATGAACATTGCTTACGGCGGTGCCTGGGGTGGTGTCAAGGGTGTGGATCCCAGTGCGTTACCACAGCAGATGGTGATAGACTATGTCCGTGTGTACGAGGAAAAGAAGGATGCTGAACCCGCGGCGAAGTGATAACTCGCTTGACATTTCGCAGTACTTTCTTCAGACTGTGCCCGCGTTTTGATTGAATACGGTGCAGAAAGTCACCGTCTAATAAAACAGGAAACGAAAGGTTTTCGGAATGAAAAAACTATTCTTTACAACCGCAGTGCTGGCCGCAGTGGCCGCGCTCAATACGACGAACGTTCAAGCCGCTGAATTGCAGAACTACACCGAAACGGTGAAGGTGAGCGATTCCAAGAGCTTCAAGATCGAAATGATCGCCATCCCCGGCGGCAAATGCAAGATCGGTGCCTCCGCTGATGATGAAGATCGCGGCGAATATGATCTGGATCAGGAAGAAGTCGAGGTCAAGCCCTTCTATATGAGCAAGACCGAGGTCACCTGGGGCCAGTTTGAACCCTGGGTGTGGGACGGTGATATGCCCGTCAAACTGACCAAGGAAGTGAAGAAAAAGGAAAACGTGGATGGTCTCTGCCGTCCCAGCTCTCCTTATGGAACCATTTCCCGCGGTCTGGGTGACAGCAGAAAACATCCCGCTTTCGGTATGACCCGCTTCAGCGCGGAGAAATACTGCGAATGGCTGAGCAAGAAGACCGGCAAGAAATTCCGTCTGCCCACGGAAGCCGAATGGGAATACGCTGCCCGCGCAGGCAGTACGGATTCCTACTACTGGGGCAATGACGCTGAAGAAGCCGGTGAGTATGCCTGGTACGCGGACAATTCCGAGGCCGATACGCATGCGGTGGCTCAGAAGAAACCCAACAAGTTCGGTCTTTATGACATGCTGGGCGGTGTAGGCGAATGGGTGCAGCCCAAGACCAAAGATCAGGAATGGGCCATCCTCCGCGGCGGTCACTGGGAATCCGAAGTAACGGCGATCCACAGCTATTCCCGTGATGAAGAGGGACCGGAGTGGAACGAAATGGATCCCAATCAGCCCAAGAGCATCTGGTGGTTGTCATCCGCCAACTGGACCGGCATCCGTCTGGTCTGCGAGCCTGCTTGCGACGAAGAGAAGAAAGAAGAAAAGAAGTAAGGCTGAGAGAGTAAATTTTTTCTCGTAATATTAAGTAGTCATTAAAATAGTCATTAAAAAGGGCGCTTCGGGTGAAGCGCCTTACTTTTTTCTAAAATCAGGGGAGGAACTTATTTTCTCACTTTGCGCACACCGATGTGGTTGGCGTTGTTGCGCAGATAGCCCTTGATGTTCGCGTTGCCAATGGGGCTGTTCAAAACCTTTGTTTCGCCTTCCGGGGTGCGGATGACCATCGTGGTAGAGCCACCGCCGTCCAGGTTCAGCCCGTCCCAGGCACCCGCCTTTTTCAGCCATTTGGCTTCGTTCTCCAGTGTCGCGCCGATACTCTGCACCTGACGGCCATCTATCGTTATAAAGTACACATAGCGATTATCTTTTGAGATGCCGACACCTGTCCGGGGATTCACGGTCTTATCGCTCTGCTCCAGGATCTCGCCGTCTTTGAGGATGATCGGTCTGCCGGCGACCGCGGTGCGGATCCCGTCCAGAGAATCTTCTTCTTTGATCGCGCGGATGCTCTTCACACCGTTAGAGTTGACAATGAAGGAAGAACTGGTGTCGTCCGGTGTCGAGACCAGCACGCCGTCTGAGATCGCCAGTCCGATGACGTTGGACGGGCCTCGGGTCGTGCGTGTTGTCGCGTTGAAGGGACTGTAGAAATTGGCGTTGACGGCTGCCAGCATATCGTTTTCGTTCAGAAAATCCACCGCCGTTTCACGCATCGTTTCGCTTTCCTCGTCTTTGTAATCGGGATGGCGGCCTGTCGTGTAGAATTCCAGGTCTTTGTTTTCCGTATCGATGCGCAGGATGCACACTTTCTGAATGGGAGAGGTGGATTCGCAGCGCATGAAGTCTATTCCGTCATAAAGAGTGATCCACTCGTCTGTTTTTTGCAGTTTGGCCGGGTCCGACTTGGGCCCCAGACGGATATGAGTGGCGTTCGTCTCGGTCGAAACGGCAAAGAACAGCGCGGCGGCCAGTAACGGTAAAGTATATCTCAAATATTTCATTTTATGGGAGTTGTTTTAAAAAAAACACCCATCTTTTCAGATGGGTGCCTTCTTGGTTATATTAAGTTATGATAAATATGATTATGTCAATATTATGAAATTCTAATAACCGGGGTTATTGCCCAAGTTTTGGAGCATGAAAGAAGTCACCACACAGGCGATTGCCGTCAATGCCACCGCGATGGCCAGAATCTGGTCGATCAGCTGGACC
>JAFZAR010000370.1 GCA_017557085.1 Verrucomicrobiota bacterium
AGACCGTTGCCGTCTTGCCCGGCCAACGCGGACGCACTTTCACCTTTTCACAGACATAGTAGATCACGATGACCCCCAGCAGTATCATCATATCCCGGCTCAGGATGCTGACAATAAAGACCAAAGGGATGGAAGGCAGATAGGCATGATCGAAACTGAGCAGGATCGCTCCCGAAACCAGCAGCAGCTTGTCAGCCAGAGGATCCAGGATCGCCCCCAGCTCGCTTCTTTGGTTATAATGTCTTGCAATATAACCATCTATCCCGTCAGAAAGTGAGGCCGCCGCGAATGCGAAAATAGAAAACACCCGATAGAAATCATGTCCGGAACGATCATAGAGCAGAAGCATCGTTATGAATATCGGAACCAGAAAGATCCTCAGGATAGTTACTTTATTTGCCGTTGTCATAGCGTCAAACGCAAAACAGCGAAAGCCTGTTCACGTTACATTTAGAGAGTCGGATGGTGATCAGAAGGCGGCCACACCCAGTCCCTCATTCCGGAAGAGGACTCGATCATCCTGCCGTAGTTGTCCCGGTCATCCCAGCCAATGGAATAAAGCTGGAACGATGCCGAGGAAATACTGAAAATGTAATTTCCTCCCGTGATCACATCTGTAGGAAGTTTGACTCCTTCGGGCAGAACCAGTTCCTCCAGGGTCTCCGGATATTTTTTCTGATCCAGATAGGATAATTCCAGCATGCAGGCAATACCGGCCATATCCACAAAAGCCTGCCCCCGCGCGGAGTTCTGCGGAATAGTTTCACTGAAAAGAGCGTCCTTGAAACGTGCCGCGATGAGGCGGTCGGGATTGAGAGAATTCTCATACAGGCGCTCAAAATCCCGGATCAGACCGATCGTTTTCTTAGGCACGATCCGATGCTCATCCACCCGATAAACCTCGTCACAATAACTGAAAACGGAATCCGCCAGATTGATCAGATTCATCCTGAGCCAGCCGGTGGGGATATTTTCAATGAGCTTCGGGAATAATTCATTGTTCAGCAGCAAATCCAGCATTTTATCCGACAAATGCAGTTTTTCGATCGTAAAGCCAACAGCGTCACCGACCCAGACACTTTCAAAAGAATCCTTCAAGCTGACGATCCACAGCGTCTCAAACAGCATATTCCGCTTGAAAGAACGAATGAAGTCGAATCGGCTCACCTCCGTCTGGAGCTGTGTCAGCTGGTCCTTATCCCAAAAATGCTGAGTGATCCCCTGCCAAAGCGGCTGCAGCGAATAGAGAAAACAAGATTCACAGTCCAAAGCCGCCGTGATCGTGCGGTCAGAGCTCATCCGGTGGATCAAATTCCAGCAAAAAATCTGATCCTCCATCGCCGCCTGACTGCGTCCCATGCTGAGCTGGGTCGCGGCACGGGCGGAAAGCAGCAGGCTCATCTTATATAACTCATTCAGGTGAAGCGTATTGATTTGAGGTCCCATCTCGAATGGGGTCCAAAACTGGCAGAAAGGACGCTCCAGTCCTGCTTTCAGCTCCTGGAACTGAGGCTCAAAAATTTCAAAAAATTGAAGATTCCCCTGAGGTGTCACTTCCGGTTCCGGAGACATTGCCGCGCCGCAGGAGTGGAGCACCTGGCGGACATCTTCCGCCGTCCAGGAATAACCCGTGTACCAGAACCGGTCAGGCAGCCCCTCCGGTTGATGCACACAATGCTCATCGCTCAGTGAAGAGACGACTTCCTGCACAGAAAGGAACTCATTGGTATTCACCAGCACTCTCATCGAGGAAATGCCCGCGAAATTCTGATTATCAGCTGGGAGGGAAGGAAAAAGAAGATCTTTACCCAAATAAAGGCCGGCCGCGTTCACCCGATCTTCAAACTGCTTCCAGGCATAATCCGAACGATGTGAATCCCATACACAGGCCGCGATGATCAGTGCCAGCAACAGTACACCGCCGACTGTCAGAAAAACAAACAGGCGAACGATAAAAGAGCGCTTCCGCTTAGGTTGGACACTTTCAATACCCACTCGGAAAATAAAATACGAAACGCCCCTTCAGTTCAAGACTGAAAAGCGAAAAAAGGCGATTTATCTTAAAAAAGAGAGAGCTATTCCCCGAAAATAGCCTCCGCGTACTGTTTCGCGTCAAAAGGCTGGAGATCATCCGGCTGCTCGCCCAGGCCGATGAATTTGACCGGCAGCTGCAGTTCTTTCTGGATAGCCGTGACCATACCGCCGCGGCTGGTCCCATCCAGCTTGGTGATGACTAATCCTGTCAGATGCACAGCTTTATTAAATTCTCTGGCCTGTGTGAGAGCATTCATTCCGGTCGAGGCATCCACCACCAGCAGAGTCTCCTGAGGCGCACCTTCCATCTTTTTGCCCATCACCCGGTGTACTTTTTGGAGCTCTTGCATCAAGTTGCTCTTGGTATGCAAACGTCCCGCCGTATCAATGAAAAGATAATGTGTTCCGTTGACCAAAGCTGAACTGAC
>JAFZAR010000371.1 GCA_017557085.1 Verrucomicrobiota bacterium
CAGGGACTTATTCTTATATCTGGACCTACTGGAAGTGGCAAAACAACAACTCTGTATGCAGCGCTGGCTCATTCAAATGATGTTAGCCGAAAAATCATTACCATTGAGAATCCTATTGAATACCAATTAGAAGGTGTCTGCCAGATCCAAACGCGTGATGAAGCCGGCCTTACCTTCTCTTCAGGACTTAGAGCCATTCTCCGCCATGATCCGGATGTTGTTCTGATTGGTGAGATCCGTGATGTTGAAACCGCTGAAATTGCTATCCGGGCAGCTCAAACAGGACATTTAGTCCTTAGTACCATCCATACTAATGACAGTATTTCGGTCATTACACG
Source organism: Verrucomicrobiota bacterium (assembly GCA_017557085.1). Taxonomy (GTDB): domain Bacteria; phylum Verrucomicrobiota; class Verrucomicrobiia; order Limisphaerales; family UBA1412; genus UBA1412. The sequence goes on from JAFZAR010000371.1 coordinate 339, forward strand.
ATTACTCGAGATGGGCATAGAACCTTTTCTTATCGGCAGCTCTCTTGTATGCAGTCTTGCCCAACGATTGGCTCGCAAACTATGCGTTCGCTGCAGACAGCCCGTAGAAAATCTTCCAGTGGAAATCATTGACGAGATGGGGCAAGCTATCAATCTATCACCCAATAGATTAAAAGCATGGAAACCCAAGGGCTGCATCGAATGTGAAAATACGGGATATCGAGGCCGCGTAGCTGTTTATGAATTTTTCCTAATGAACGATGAGATCGCCGACCTTATCACTCCAGGGGTTAAAGCCTCCGCTCTTAGACAGGCAGCTACGGAAGCCGGTTGGCGCCCTTTGCGCTGGCATGGATGGCCAAGAGTTCAATCTGGTCTTATCTCGATTGAAGAACTTCAACGTATCTCTGGACACATCAATCAGCATTATCTCCTTGCTGAAGATCTCCATGAAGGCTGATCTTAAAAAAATTTTATTTGTTAAAAATTATACACAAAAAATCCATTCCGCGGTTCTATAGTGGTGTAGTTTGCAGCGGCAAAGCTGCATTGAAAACGATAGATGAATGAAACAGCAAATAATGAGTCTTCTGATTGGGATAAATGGATATTGGAGAATCAGGCAAAATGGCTGCTTTACGCACGACAACAGACCCGATCTGAAGAAGATGCTCAAGATGTTTTGCAAGAAGCTGTTCTATCAGTTTGGAAAGATTTACAAAAACAAGCTTTGCCGTTACTTCCCCATCCGGGAACAGTTTTTGCTACCATACGCTTTCGTGCAATAAACTTAGCCCGCGGGCGCGATCGCAGGGAACAACGCGAGCAAAATTATATGTATTTGGAACATATAACATATATAGATCACTCAGATCGTCACAATGATGATCGAGAGGTTCTGCTTTCCGCTTTAAAAACACTTTCAAAAGAACAGACGGAAGTGATTACTTTAAAGATTTGGGGTGAACTCACCTTCCAGCAGATCGCGGATATATGCCAATGCTCCATCAATACAATAGCGGCACGCTATCGTTTGGGGCTTATTAAACTGCAAAAAAAATTAAAGAATCTCAAAAAATGAAAAAAAACGATCCAAGCGAAATGTTTTCGGATATAGAACAAAAATTAAAAAATTTTGTTCCGGAGAATGTTCCTCCTTCTTTATCTGATAGATTATTAAAGATCGGAAAAACACAGCCTGCTATCAGCAAAAAGCATGACATCTATAAGTATTTCTGGATGGGAATGGCCGCATCATTAGTCATTGGGATCATCGGAATCTATTTTCTTCTCTCCCAAGATGTAAACAATATAGATACTTTAGCTGAAAACACTTATACCAATAAGGTCGCAGCTCCTTCCATTGATCTGCTGACAGTATCATTAAACTCATACGCCAATCGGATTTCCTCTTTCAATAAAAAAACAAGGGATAGTTGGGCATATCTCTCAAGTTCAATGGACAATACTCTTGCTAAAATAAAAACCCCACCTATTCAAAAAGAATATTTTCAAAAAGGAAGCAATATGGTCCTTGCCTTCATTTCGGCCAGAACTCCCGGAGTTATATCAGCGGCTTTGGTTGACTCCGTAAATCTTCCTCTCAATACAGATACACATTAACCATTAACCAAAACTCAATACATATATGAACTATAAATTAACAATCGCAGCTGTTTCATTATCAACACTGCTCAACATGCAAGCGGCACTGACTCCGGAAACAATTCTTCCGGAAAACACATTAGCTATTGCAACCATCAGAGATCTGTCCAAAGAATACACAGATCTGAAAACAACTCCGCTGAACCTGCTTCTCAAAGATCCGGCCATGAAGCCGTTTTGTGATCAAGTTCTGGAATCATTTAATAAAATGAAAGAGGATTCAGATGAAATTAAAGTAGGACTCCAGTTCGCTGCTGAATATCTGACATCTTTGAAGGGCGGAATAGCACTCACCGTAACTGCTATTGAACGGAAGAAAACAGATGATCCAGACTTTTCTTTTCTCCCACTTGTGATTGCAGAATTTGAAGGCGGCGCTGAAAAGTTCGACTCTGCAATGAAAGATATACAAACCAAGATGGAAACTGAGTTTTCATCTAACAAAGTACAGGGTGTAAATTTCTATAATGTACCTTTGGATGAAGGATCTGCGCTGTGGGTCGGTCTCAAAGGCAATCTTCTCTATATTGCTCATAATGACAATAATGCAGAAGATGTTACTTATACAACTGAATCTCTGGGCAAGATATTGAACCATAAAGACGGAGATAAAACACTGGCTGAAACGGAGCTCTTCAAAGCCAGCACCAATATTACTCCTGACAGTGATTATTTCTGGTTAAATCTATCCCTGGTGAATGATCTGGGTAAAGAATGGGTTCTTGCCATGGACAAAGAATATGAAGCTCCGGAAGATCCCATGGAAGCTATGATGGCTCCGGCTCGTCCTTTGGCAATCTATAATGCATTAGGAGTGAGTGCTTTGAAATCATTTTCAGTCAGTTCCAGATTTGAAAATGGCGAGAACTATTGTCAAACAAAACTGGTATGCCCAGCCAATGAACGCAGGGGACTCACAGGGTTGATCGACACTATTGAAACAACAGACTGTGCCCCAACAGAAATGATTCCTTTGGATGTGATGGGATATGGGAAAAATCAAATAAACGTCCAAAAATTCTGGGAAACCGTGGACAGTACTACTACTGAAGTCATGGGCGGAATGAAATTCATGGTGCAGGGCGTGATCCAGGCTGCTCTTGAAAAATTACCGGAGAAGATAGACCTCAAAGCGGCTCTATTAAACAACCTGACTGGAGAAATTATGACTGTCACATTCCCCAACGAAATAGAAACTACTGTAGATTCAAAAGTAAAACTCCAAGTTGAAGATATTTCCATCTCCACACCCACAACAGAGATGGTGATCCTCTTGGGTGTCAAAGACGCGGATCTGCTTATCAAGACTGTTAGAAATATTTTGGTGGCTGCTAAGTCCGGTGATACAGATGAAGTGGATGCGGTCATGGAATATATCACTAAATATGACAACTATGTTGCCATTAAAATCGGTGACGGGAAAAAGGTCAATGAATTCCTGAAGGCAAATGGCAAAGCCCAGGAAAAGAGCTTGGCAAAATGCAAGGCACTCCAAAGCGCTGTTGAAAAAGTAGGAGGATTTAGCCAAAACGGATTCAACTATCAAAATTACAAAGCCACTGTGCAAACCTTCCTCAATCTGTTCAAGTCATTTCATAATATTGCTATGAAGGCGGATACAACTGACGAGACATCCGCTGAGCTGATCAAGATAGTCGAGGCATTACCTGATTTTTCGGCCATTGAAAAATACTTTGACTTTGGTGTGGGCACCGCAAAAGTTACGGATGAAGGAATCGAATTCAACTCCTATACTCCCTGGCCGAGAGATTTAGAGAGATAATCCCAATATAAAATTAGGGTCTTGACCAGCATCTCTGAGGTATGATAAAAGGAACCGAGTGAGATACAGAAGGTTAAGTAAGTATAAAATTAAA